>JBCBJE010000001.1:0-27620 GCA_038523735.1 Cyanobacteria bacterium J06626_18
AATAATCCGTGTTCAAGCGCTGCAGAGATCGTTCCAATTCGCGCCAAGCGCCGTCGCGATCGCGGGCTGCGGTTTTACTGGCAATAAAGAGGCCATCCCGATAGGGGGGCAAGACGCGCCCCAAATTTTCTTCACTGGGGCCATAGCTGGCGGCTGTGTCAAAGTATCGAATGCCTAGCTGCAAGGCACCTTCAATCAGGGTTTGCGCCGCGTCTTCGTGGCCTGCTTTGGACAACGGGGTACGGCCTGCTCCACCCAGTCCAAAAATTGGAAATTCGAGGCCGGTATTCCCCAGCAGCCGGGTGGGGATTGCATCGGCTGCTGAAGCTAGTTGCGTATCTGGAGCTGACTCCACCTCAGGAACTGGCTGAAGCGCTGGCGCTGTTGGCGTCGGTTCTGTCAAAGCGTCCGGTTGTTGGGTCCGCCCTAATACTTGAGCGCTAACCACTCCCCCGGCAACCGCAGCGCCAGTCAGGAGGAAAGTCCGTCGCGTACTTTTGTTAGTCATGGGTTCCTCGGTGGTGCGATCGCTAGAAACATCAACAAAGCGTTAACTTGCCTCCATCGTAAAACAAGCACCCAGGCAGCTGGGTGCTTGAACGAATGATGCTGGCTAAAGTTTTAAGCGGCAGGTACCATGACGGCTGCTTCAGCACTATCGATAGTGGTTTCGCTCTCAATACCGCTGTCGCCAACGCGATCTTGGGCCATCGTTCGCATCTGACCGCGACGCTGAATCATGCTGCCCACCATCGCTATCAAGGCGTCGACTTTGCGCGATCGCCATGCGTTGATCAGAGCCTCGGTTGTCAGATAGCCATAGCGCCGTAGCATGGCTTCTTTCAGGTAGCTAGCGTGACCATCTTCGTCGTCAGCCACGCTAAAAATGCCCGCCTGAATTTTCTCCATGTTAGGCACGCCATCCAGAACCCGTGCCATGCGACGAAAGTCGCCCGCCGCATCGGCTTCCAGAATGTAGGTGCTGGCCAGAAATACCGGCCATTCAATGACGTCGGCCTTGAGGTCAGCTTGGCTGTAGCCCTTGTAGTAATTGGTAAAAAACGGGCTGTCGTGGTCCTTGGACTCAGACGCTTCAGCCGCCTCAGCTGCCTTCTTAAAATCGATAACTTCTTTGTTGAGCTGCTTGAGGGCGTTGGCGAAAATTTGACCATGACGGCGCTCGTCGTTGGCATGCTTGGTCAGCTTGGCCGCTAGCCACAGGTCACCTTCAGCTTCGGCGCGATCGCGCAACTTGGTCAAAAACGGTACGGAACCCGATTCGGCCAAGTAAAAACCTGCCAACACATTTGGACGAGTCTTGGCATCACGGAGTTGACTGGCTAGCAGATAAGCAGTGGCTCCTGAGCCAATCAGATGCAGGATTGGAGTGAATGGATTCATGAGTACTTGAGGAGCAATCAGTGTGCAATCGTAGCTTTGCATGCAGGAAAAATGAGGAAAAAGCCTGCAGACTTACCTTGTAGTGTAATGAAATTCTCTCTAGAGAGTTCTTAGATCCAAGGGTTTTCTGAGAAACCGATCTGGTCTTTGAAGACCCCTCGGATCTGACGGCGGATATCCCTACTGGGCGCATTTCGGCCCCAATCGGCACGATCGCACCTATCCCTCCTCACCTCATACTTATGAAAATCAAGCCCCAACTCATTTCCGAAATTCAGCCGTCACCGAATTCACAGCCTTCTAAAGAATCAGAAAGTCGTGATGAGTCACTGCTCGATGCCTATTCGCGAGCCGTCACCAGCGTCGTGGACACCGTCAGCCCAGCTGTGGTGAATATCGAAGTAAGGCGCTTGCGCCTCAGAGCTGACATGCGGCGCCCGCTCGAAGTTGCTGGCAATGGTTCAGGATTCATCTTTACGCCGGATGGCTACATTCTCACCAACAGCCATGTCGTCCATAACACCGATGTTATCGAAGTTACGCTGGCGGATGGGCAGCAACACAAAGCCGAATTGATTGGCGATGATCCCGAGACGGACTTAGCGATTATCCGCATTCCAGGATCTAACTTCACCGCTGCCGAACTGGGGGATTCCAGTTCATTGCGAGCGGGGCAACTCGTGATTGCGATTGGCAATCCCCTAGGCTTTCAATGCACGGTGACGGCTGGCGTGGTGAGTGCCTTGGGGCGGGCATTTCGCTCCAAAACAGGGCGGCTAATCGACAATGTGATTCAGACCGACGCAGCGTTGAACCCCGGCAATTCGGGTGGACCGCTGGTGAACTCGCACGGGCAGGTGATTGGGGTCAATACGGCTGTCATTCAGGCGGCTCAGGGCATCTGCTTCGCGACGCCGATCAACACCGCCAAACACATCATTCGTCCCTTGATGCAGATGGGGCGCGTGCGGCGAGCTCGCATGGGGCTGGCAGGGCAAACGGTGCCTTTACCCCAGCGTTTGGTCCGGGAGCATCAGCTAGCCGCCGATAGCGGCGTGTTGGTGACGTGGCTTGATTCGGGGAGTCCGGCGCAGACAGCGGGTATTCGCGAACGAGATGTGATGGTGGCTTTCGACGGGGAAGCTATCAGCAGCGTAGATGACCTGCATCGGTTGCTGACGGAGGACTGCATTGGGGTGCGATCGCGCCTAACCATTCTCCGTCGGGGCCAGCACCTCGATCTCACGGTTGTTCCAACGGAATCCTAATCCACTTCGCTAACCCGGTGGAGCGATAGCACGTCTGTCATCTTGCGAATTTGGTTGAAGGTTTGTTCCAGATGGGCATGGCCACGGACATCTAGGCCCAAATCAATCTCAGCCGTTTGGCCGGGGAAGGTTTTAACCTGCGCCTTGTGGACATTGATTTGTAAATCGGAAAGATGACTGAGGATATCTTTCAGGACACCGACTCGGTCAATGACTTCGATACGGACCTGAACCGGATAAGTTGACGGGCGCTTGGTAGAAGCTTCGCCTGAGTTCCAACTGACGGGAATTAGGCGATCGCCCGGAATCCGTTCCACATTCGGACAGCGTTGACGATGAATGACAATGCCCCGAGAGCCCATCGATACCGCACCAATGATGGCTTCTCCGGGCAGGGGATGGCAGCAACCTGCCATGTGATGCAAGAGCCCCTCAACCCCCACAATCGGATCACTGGAAGCAGAAGTCAGAGATCGCGGTGGGCTCGTGACCACCTCCGTCAGCAATGTTTCCGTATCGTCGTCGTGGGTTGCGGCAGTCGTCTCAATCGGCTGCTGAGCTTTCACAGCATCCCGTAAACGGTTTACCACCAGATTCAAGGTAACTTCGCCATAGCCCAGACCCGCCAGTAAATCTTCTACGGTGGGGTAGTTACAGCGTTCGGCAGCAATTTTGGCTGGCTCCGACTTGAGCATCGCATCTAAGCCACTTTTGCCCATGGCCTTTTCCAGCAGATCACGACCCCGGGCCATATTCTCGTCACGGTGCGATCGCTTGTACCATTGGCGAATGCGATTGCGTGCTCCAGCGGTAACCACATAGTTCAGCCAGTCCAAACTGGGGTGACTGTTCTTTTGCGTAATAATTTCAACGATGTCACCGTTCTGCAATTCCGTATCCAGCGTGACGATACGTTCATTCACCAAGGCACCAGCACAGTGATTGCCCACCTCTGTATGAATGCGATAAGCAAAATCAATTGGCGTCGCGCCCCGCGTCAAAGAAATCACATCGCCATCGGGTGTAAAAACGTACACATCTTCGTCAAAAAGATTGCCCTTAATGTCATCCATGATTTCGTGGGCATCTTTAAGGTCACTCTGCCACTCCAAAAGCTGACGGAGCCAGGTGAACTTTTCATCATCAGCGGTAACCAGCGTGTTGCTGGCCCCCCCCGACTCTTTGTATTTCCAGTGGGCTGCGATGCCATACTCCGCAACGTGATGCATTTCGAGGGTCCGAATTTGCACCTCAATGGGGCGACCGTGACTGCCAATCACGACCGTGTGTAGCGACTGATAGCGGTTGGATTTGGGCAAGCCAATGTAGTCCTTAAACCTGCCTGGAATAGGGCGATAGGCATCATGGACGATCGCTAATGCTCGGTAGCAGTCTTCGTTAGCGCTAACAATGAGTCGAATCGCCGCCACATCATAGATTTCGTGGAAGCGTTTTTGTTGACGCTCCATTTTCTGATAGATGCCATAGAGGTGCTTGGGACGACTGCTGACATCTTCAATCCCAATTCCCGCCTGCTCTAGGCGTTCTTGCAACATGGTTGCTACCTGCTGTAAACGGGTTTCCCGATCAGCCCGTTTCTCCGTGACATAGGTCTGCATTTGGCGGTAGGCATTGGGCTCTAAATACTTGAAGCACAGGTCCTCAAGTTCCCATTTGAAGCGACCGATCCCCAAGCGATTTGCCAAAGGAGCAAAGATTTCGAGGGTCTCTTGGGCAATACGGCGACGTTTGGCATCATTCAAATGCTCCAGGGTCCGCATGTTGTGCAGGCGATCAGCCAGTTTCACCACAATGACGCGGATGTCCTGCGCCATGGCAATAAACATGCGACGAAAGTTTTCGGCTTGACGCTCCGTTTTGCTATGGAAATTGAACTTAGAAAGTTTGGTAACCCCTTCCACCAATTGCCGAACCTCGGCCCCAAAATTGGCTTCGATTTCCTCCGAGGTGACTTCCGTATCTTCTACCACATCATGAAGAAAGCCCGCCGCAATCATGGCGCTGTCGCCTCCAAGATCGCGCAACAGGCCAGCTACGGCTACCGGATGACAGATGTAAGGTTCGCCAGAGGCACGTTTTTGTCCCTGATGCAGGGTGTAAGCAAACTGAAATGCCCGTCGCACCAAGGGACAGTTAGACTTTTCAAATTTGGTCGTGTCGCACTCTGAAGCCATGACCCCATCGGCTCCGCTTTTGACATGCCCGTTCTTATTATGTCCGTTGCGTCCGTTGGTCGGTGTCGATACCTCTAGCAGACAGTCCGCTAGCCAGTCAGGTAGAGTTACGTCGGTGGGAAGGGGGGAAGTCATCAGCATGGGCATCACAGGGGATAGACGATACAACGATTTGGCTGCTAGTGGAAGACCAGCAAGTAACCCAGGAACCTGTCCCACAAAATGGGGACCAAACATTGAAGCAGACTACCGCTCCTGCAAAAAACGGCTGCTGACTAGGCTTAGAAGGCTTCAGTATAGGGGTATAGAACCCACCCAATAGTGGAGTAGGCGCTAATGGCAGACAGATTAGGTATAAGACCAGGCTTGACTTCCAAGAAACCGCAGGAAGAGAGACCTCCGGGAAATTACCCGTAAGCGTTACGGTTTTATTTAATAACTATTCTATAGAATGTTATTCACAAAACAAAACATTGGAGTCATTCCATAGGTAGAGAGCGCACATGAAGGGGGCAAATCGCTGTGGCTTCCTCTTGTGGGAAACCCTAATCGCAGACCTCAGGCTACTGTACGTTCTGTCGTAGTCGCTTCACCAACTCTTTGCAGAGTGTTTTGGCCACGCAAGCCTCTGCTGGCAAGTCTGTAGGATCGCTCTTCGCGTCGACATAACTTGTATTACAAGGTGTTTAGGCTCTGGAAGCTTTGTTTCTGTTGGTAGAGACGGCCTATTTTTAGTTAGATCCACCTTAATGGGAAATTTACGCTACTGGTGATGATTGTACGAGGAGGGAGAGTACTCGTTTACAGGTTGAGGGGTGTCGGTAGTCGGTAATCGGGAGGTGATCGTTGGCGACTTCCCATTGCCCGTTACCCCATCCACTCTTTGACTCCATTCGATCAAATATCACTCCCGGTAGGCATTGTCGCTACAGCATCATCTACCGGAGCATACTCGCGGAGCAGTTTGACGGCTTTTTGCAGCGCTTCTAATCTTTGCGAAACCTTATGGGTGGGTGGGAGATGCCGCATAATATCCAAGCATAAAAGTCGGCGTTGAACTTGACCAAACGCACCAACGAGAAAGACCTGTCGCTTCTTCGCCAACGCGTCTTTGAGCATCGTCTCGATCGCGAGCAGAGCCGTTATGCCTAGCCTCGGAACACTCGTCAGGTCCAGAATCAGAATTTCGTAGTTCTCGACGATCGCGAGTTGGCGCGAAATAGCTTTGGCCGCCCCAAAGCTCATTGGTCCACTCAAACGGAACATCAAAATGCGACCTTTGGCTGCTTTCAAAAGCGATCGCTCTTCAGGGGTGAGCCAGTTTTCATTATCACCTTGGGTTACAGCCCGCATGTTTTCGACTTGCAGGTCGGTCAAGCTTTTGATCGTTAGAAGGTTGGCGACAAATACGCCTACCGCGACGGCGGTAATCAAATCAACAAACACCGTCAGGCCCAGAACCAAGTACATCAGCCCGGCTCCTTTGGTGGAGAGTCGATGCGCTCGTTTTAAGAAACCCCAGTCGATAATATCGATCCCAACTTTAATCAAAATACCTGCCAGCACCGCCCGTGGAATAGGCTCAGTCAGCGCGCCGGCCCCTAATACAACAACCGTCAGAACGGTCGCATGAATCATGCCAGACAGGGGCGTTCGACCACCGGATTGAACATTAATGACTGTTCGCATAGTGGCTCCAGCACCTGGTAAGCCCCACAACATTCCGGAAATGAGATTGCCGATGCCTTGACCAATCAGCTCTCGATCAGAGTTGTGCTGGGTGCGGGTGAGATTGTCAGCTACCAGTGAAGTCAGCAAAGAATCCAGGGCGCCCAAAACCGCTAGCATGAGGCTGTAACCCAAAACATCTCTAAGGCTGGCCCAATTAAGGTAAGGGAGATGTAAGCTTGGTAGCCCCGAAGGAATGTCGCCAATTCGAGGAATATTGCTGTCGGGAAACGCCCATATTGATAGTAGTGTCCCGACCACCAGCGCAATGAGCGGAGCCGGCAAGATCCGATTCAAACGCGGAGGGGCCGCAAAGACAATCACCAGGGTCAATAGTCCTAAGCCGGTTGCCACTGGGTCCATATCCCGCAAGACAGCGGGGATGCCAAGGGCCGCATCCAACACTTTCGCGGTTTCCTGATGGCCAAAAAAGGGCGCAATCTGAATCAGTAAGATGATGACCCCAATACCTGACATGAAGCCAGAAATCACGGTGTAGGGGATTAGGGTAATGTACTTGCCCAAACGTAGGAGGCCAATCACGATTTGGAACAGGCCCCCGAGCATCACCACTGTAAATGCCAGGGCTAGCCCTGTATCGGGATATTTAGCTGCTAACGAGGTGAAGACTGAAGCCATGACCACCGTCATCGGCCCCGTCGGCCCTGATACCTGTGCCGGGGTACCGCCAAACAGGGCAGCAAAAAAGCCCACGCTCATGGCACCATATAGCCCGGCGATCGGCCCCGCACCCGAAGCCACGCCAAACGCTAGGGCTAAGGGCAAGGCGACAACTGCTGCCGTGATTCCCCCAAAGAAATCGCCTCGCAGATTGTCTGATCGAAAGCCGTGAACCAAACCCTTTGGAAAAGTGGTCATGAGTCTGTTCTTTAACCCCAAAAGCGTTAAATCAGTTAGCAGCAGTGTCTTACATCTCTAGGCCATATCTAAACGGGCTAGAACATAGTGGACATGGACGTCACAAGCGTTACAGCCATAGCGGAACCACTCGTAGTTACGATCGCGCTCACTGTGTCCACATCACCTTTGAGTGGCAGACCAAAATAACTGAATCCAATCGGTGCCATGAAAGTAACTATGGGTGCGATTGTACCGGTTGCATTCTGTGAGCTTTTACAAAGTTCAGCGTTTTCTTGGACTGTCAAAGTAAATGTTAAATAAAGCAAACATCGTCTGAACTTAGATTGGAAGCTTTTAAGAGCAAACCAGTAAAAAATATCTGTTAAACGAACAACACACCCTAAAAAGAAGGGAGTTAAAACATCCGACAGAATCAAGCCAGTATGCATGGCGGGACTCTCAATTTCATCCGCTTGAGAAGGCTGTAAAGGAAGCCAGCACAGCTTAAATGCAATGCTGAGGAGATGGCTTCAACTGATACGGTGAACTTGATAGTACCTCGTTTATGCCTGAGGACTCTCAGTGGGCCGACTAAAAATATCAAGTTTTTCTAACACAACGGCTGTGCCATCGGAGTCGAAAAAACGGGGGATCGCCTCTCCCGTCAATACACACCCAGCCTGGGAGCATCGGCGAATTTGCATGAGTGCCAAACCATAAGCGGTGGCATCGAGACATTGGCGAACCGACAGGCTCACTTGAAAAAACCAACGCTCCCTTTCATTTACAGCTGGGATCAGGCTTCGACCACCACACCCCGCCAGAAAGCAAAGTAGCCAGCAATGTTGCTGGCGGCTGCCTTAGGTTCTAGGTACGTCCAAGCCGCATCGGGATTCACTTGACCTTCCACCTCGACGGTGTAGTAAGAAGCCGTCCCTTTCCACGGACAGGTGGTTTTGGTGTCACTGGGTTTGAAATACTCACGATTGAGCGAATCCGGGGGGAAATATTGGTTGCCCTCTACGACTTCACAGCGATCGCTTTCGGCCAAAACAGTTCCATTCCATGTAGCCTTGGGCATGACTTTAACCTCCAAACAACAGACTGCCAACAGTTTCAGACACAACGGACTTTAGCGTCGAAGCTCTCGCATTAACTGTACTCACTGGCAGAGGCAAAAGCTACGCATTCTGGACCGATATTACCGATCCACAGCTGAAACGCTAGACCCTAAAATTGGGATCGCCGTGGTCATTCTGTATTGTGTCCTGGCTATGTAGGGTGCATCAACCTGGCATCGCTAGGCTTTATGAATAGTTGTGGTCGGATTGACCGCGAACACCCTTAGCTGAGAGTCTGCCCACCATGAATCAGTTTGCCCCCTCCGTCTTAAAGACCTTAGAACAACGCGATCGCGCGGGTATCAATGCGATTCGGGACTACAGCCAGGTGCAGTCACTGCCAGAAATCTGGCCCCTCGCTGCCGATCGATATGGCGACCAGCTGGCGATGGATGATCCCCACAATCATCCCAGTGCTCAGCTCACCTACCGCGACCTTTGGGACCGCATTCGCCAATTTGCAGCGGGTTTGCAGAGCCTGGGCCTGTCACCCGAGGGACATGTGGCTTTATTCGCGGACAATAGCCATCGTTGGTTGATTGTGGACCAAGGCATTATGGCTGCAGGAGGCATTGACGCCGTCCGCAGTGCTCAGGCCGAAACTGAAGAACTTCGCTATATCGCTGAGCATAGCGAAAGTACAGTGCTCATCTTGCAAGACCTTAAACTCTGGCAGCGCCTAAGGGATCGCATTCAAGGTCTGCCCATTCAGTTTGTGGTGCTCCTCTCCGACGAAGCGGTGCCAGAAGCGGCTTCGTGGCCTATCCTCAACTACAGTCAAGTACTGGAACGGGGAGAGCAGCAGACCTGGCAACCCGTCCCCGCCCAACCGGATAGCCTAGCCACCCTGCTCTACACCTCGGGTACGACGGGTAAGCCCAAGGGTGTCATGATTACGCACCGCAATCTGATGCATCAAATCCAGACACTGGGGGCCGTGGTGCAGCCTGCCATGGGCGATCGCGTCTTGGGGCTATTACCGACCTGGCATACCTTTGGTCGCACGGCTGAATACTTCCTATACTCCCAGGGCTGCGTTCAAACCTACACCACCATTCGCAATATCAAGAGCGACTTCAAACAGGTGAAACCGCAGTACATGGTCGGAGTGCCCCGTGTTTGGGATTCCATCTATGAAGGGGTGCAAAAGAAGTTTCGCGAGCAGCCTGCCAGCAAGCAGCGATTGGTCAACACGTTGCTGTGGGTGAGTCAGAAATATGTCGAGAATCGCCGTACTGCCAATCGCCTCAGCCTTGATCACCCTCATACCAGTGCTCTCAGACGGTTGGGATCGAAGCTCCTAACGTGGGTCTTTCTACCCGGTCATCTGTTGGGCGAAAAGATGGTGTATGGCAAGGTTCGCGAAGCAACCGGAGGCGCCGTTAAGCAGCTGATCAGTGGTGGTGGCGCATTGCCACGACACATTGACCTCTTCTTTGAGATTATCAATGTGCCTATTTTGGTCGGCTACGGCCTCACGGAAACGTCGCCCGTTGTTTCGGCCCGACGCCCTTGGGCCAATCTGCGTGGTGCCGCCGGCCAACCGATCCCCTACACCGAGTTCAAAATCGTCAATCCCGAGACCGGCGCGCCCTTACCGCTGGGCGAGCGAGGACGAGTCCTCGCTCGGGGGCCTCAGGTGATGCAGGGCTATTACAAAAATCCCGAAGCGACTCAGAAGGCTATTGACCCTGAGGGTTGGTTTGATACAGGTGATTTGGGCTTGCTGACCGCTGACAATAATGTTGTTCTGACCGGGCGGGCTAAAGATACTATCGTGCTCTTAAATGGTGAGAATATTGAACCCCAACCGATTGAAGATGCCTGTATCCGCAGTCCTTACATTGACCAAATCATGCTGGTAGGTCAGGATCAGCGATCGCTGGGTGCCATCATTGTCCCTAACCTAGATGCCTTACAGCTGTGGGCTCACAACCAGTCTGCTGTACTGGACGTACCGGGCGAAGCCGTTGCCGCAACCGCCAACCAAAAGGTGATGTCCTTAGAGGATGACAGCGTCCGAAAACTGTTCCGTGCTGAGCTCAATGAACAAGTACAAGACCGCCCTGGCTATCGCCCGGATGATCGGATCGGACCTTTCCGATTGGTTTTGGAACCCTTTTCCATCGAGAACGGCATGATGACGCAAACCTTAAAAATACGCCGTCCCGTCGTACGCGATCGCTATCGCGATATGATCGGTGCGATGTTTGCCTAACAGCCACCATAATTCTGTAAACTTTCTGACAATTTCAGAATTGGGGCTTGCGAGCGGGTGCATCGGATGACAGTTTATTAGACGTGCACTCAGAAATCCCTACACATTAAGGTCCATGGAAGGCTCTAAACTCCAGCTCAAACGAAACATTACGATCAAAGCAATTGTGACTCCTCTTTGGAAAGAGGAAGCGCAAAAACAATTGCAGAATCAGATTAATCAAGCAGACAGTCGCCTTCAACAGCTGGAAGTGCAAGGCCAGCGAGTCATCACAGAAGTTCAACAGAAGGGTGGCAACCCTGAAGACCCCGCTATCAAGCAGCAGGTCTCCTCAGTTCAAAACAAGCTCAACCAAGACAAGAGCAAACTCCTGCAGCAAAAAAACCAGCTTCTGCAACAACTGCAAACCGTTCAAACCCTGGACCTAGATAAAGAAGTAAACCAAGGTCAGATGGAGAGCTTCTTCACCGTCGGTGTCGGCGACAACCTGGTCCAGAAAATGCAGGTGGAGATCCTGCTGCGGGACGGTGTCGTCGAAGATATCCGAGGCGAACTGTAGAGTCAGCTTTTTAGTCAACACGCTGAAGTATCCCCTAGGTTGCGCATTTGCGATCTGGGGGATTGGTGTGTTTGGGAAAAGGGAAAAGGGAACCGAGAAAAGTAGTGGGTAAGGAGGAGATGGAGTAGTGGGAACAGGGAAAAGGGAATAAGGAGAGCCCGTAAGGACGGGGCATTTGGCCCGTATATTGACCATTCATCAAAACTCTATGCTCCAAATGCCTCGCCCCAGCCCCACCAACCACCGACCGACGCCATCCAACAACTAAGAACCAAGAACGATGAACCGAGAACCCACCCCCTTGCCAAATTTGCAGCAGACAGAACACGAGATAGGCATCGCAACGCGATAAAATTATGGACTGTTGCGTGGATTGTTCTGCGCTGTAGTTGACTGTCGTTTTGGAAGCAGACCTTTCATGATTCGCGAAGTTTTCATGCCCGCCCTGAGTTCAACCATGACGGAAGGCAAGATTGTCTCTTGGGTGAAAGCAGCGGGGGACAAGATAGAAAAAGGCGAAACCGTCGTGATTGTTGAATCGGACAAGGCAGACATGGATGTGGAATCCTTTTATGAAGGGTATCTGGCAGCCATTGTAGTTGAGGCCGGTGATGTCGCAGCAGTGGGTAACGCGATCGCCCTTTTGGCCGAAACGGAAGCTGAGATTGAACAGGCCAAGGCCAAAGCTGCTGAGCTGGGGGGCGGGTCAGCAGCTTCTGCCACTCCGGCAGCACCCACTCCGGCAGCACCCACCGCGCCCGAACCAGCAGCAGCCAGCGCCGGACCGTCCCAAAATGGCAGCACCGCTCGCAGCGGCAGGACTGTGGTTTCGCCACGGGCACGTAAGCTCGCCAAAGATCTAAAAGTGGACCTAGCTGGGGTGCAAGGCAGTGGCCCGCATGGGCGTATTGTGGCTCAAGATGTGGAACTCGCTGCTGGTAAAACGCCAACGCCAACGGCTCTGCCGGCAATTACTGCACCTGCAGCACCGGCCCCGGTTCCGACTGCAGCTCCCAGCCCTGTTACTGCGCCTGCACCCGCCCCGGCTCCGGCTGCGCCCGGCCAACTGGTGCCTTTCAACACGCTGCAGCAGGCGGTCGTACGCAATATGGTGGCGAGCTTGACCGTCCCTACGTTTCGAGTCGGCTACACCATCACAACAGATGCGCTCGATGCGCTGTATAGACAAATTAAATCCAAGGGCGTAACGATGACGGCGCTCCTTGCCAAAGCTGTGGCTGTTACGCTGACGAAACATCCCCTACTCAATGCCAGCTATAGCGAGCAGGGCATTCAGTACAGCAGCAGTATCAACGTCTCGGTAGCCGTTGCGATGGATGGCGGTGGCCTGATCACGCCTGTACTGCGAGGGGCCGATCAAATGGATATTTATTCGCTTTCGCGGACCTGGAAGGACTTAGTAGCGCGATCGCGCAGCAAGCAACTGCAGCCTGATGAATACTCTGCCGGCACTTTCACGCTGTCAAACCTGGGCATGTTTGGGGTGGACAAGTTTGACGCCATTCTGCCGCCCGGACAAGGTTCCATTTTGGCGATTGGTGGGGCGCAGCCCACAGTTGTCGCTACCCCCGATGGCATGATGGGCATCAAGCGTCAGATGCAGGTCAACATCACCTGTGACCACCGCATCATTTATGGGGCTGACGCCGCGGCGTTCTTACGCGATTTGGCGCAACTGATTGAAAACGAGCCGCAATCGCTGACGCTTTAAGGGTGAAAGGGAGAAGGGAAAAAGGGTAATGGGTAGTGGGTAATCGGATTCCTGCTTTTTACTGAACTCTTTACCCCCTACTCTCCCCCTCTTGCTGTTCCCTATTCCCCGTTCCCTACTCAGCGATCCGGAAGCTGCACGATCGCTAACCGAGACGTCATAAGCCGATCCATCCAGGAAGCCAGGAACGCCTGGTTGGCGGCCTGCTCCTGTGGGTCGGTCGTATCACGATCGTGGGGTAGCAGACCTTGGAGGGCTGCCGACGTGACACAGAACATGGACTTCTGGAAACTTTGAGTGATCTGAACATGGAGATCATCATCGCCACGAACACCATGGCGGTAGTAGTCAGCCAAGTAATCCGGCAGGAAGTGACGCATATCTTGCATCAACAGGGTTGGGGGAATACCTGCACCCCCAACCGGTAACGGATCCGCATAAAGCGCTCCGTAGGCAAAGCGTTCTTGCTCGGGGGGAATTTGCTGTGCCTGAGCATTGTAGGAAACCGTACCTGGGAAAGGTGTTCCCCGAAAAAAGATTGCTTCTACATAAGGTACGGCGGTATCCATCAGAAAAGTGAGCCCAGCCGATTTGGGTAGTAGGTCGTATTGCGTACCCGCGATCGCTACACTGTAGGTGATGGGATTCCCCGCTGCTGCCACCAAACCAACTTTGATGTGAGCCACGACCTCGGGAATAGACTGAATTTTGCCCTCATCGTACAGGTCAGACAGCGTTAGAAAGATTTCGCTCATCACCGTCCAAAACTGTCCTAAGCCGCTGTAGTAGGCTAGCTGGCGTACTTGCTCCTGGAGGAACTCAGGAAACAAGCGATGCAGTGCCTGCATGAAAGGGTTGCTCTTGATTTTGGCTCGAATCGCCGCTTCACAGAGTTGCTCAAATTCCGCCGTATCGAGGTAAGCATCGAGGCCCCCACCGCCATGCCACATCATGCCGCGCATACAGTACTCGGCGTACTCGTAGTTGATGCGATCGTGCCACCAGTGCTGCAGAAGCTTACTGAAAGTGAGCTCCCCGTTGAAATATTTGAAAAAGGGAAAAAGGACTAGAAACTGATGATCAGCGATGTAAATCAGATTCTTGGCGTAGGCATCCAACACAACACCATAGCTCTTCAGAATACCCACCACTTCTAGCAGATTAGTGTCTGTATCTGGCAACAGCGCCTCAGCCCGCAACAAGCGATCAATGTAGATCTGCAGGGGGTGCTCCTTGGGGGCAGACGGAGTTTGGGTGAGGGTGTAGGTCATAGGACAGAATTCGGCTTGACCGAAACAGGAGGGAACTGCAAAGCAGGAACTTGAGCAACTTCTGTAGTGGACGATCGCATCGCAATCGTGGTGGCCTCACTCAGCCGCGACAGCCAACTTGGCTGCAGCCCGAGCACAACAATGACGACAGATAGCACGAGAGCAGGTATGCGATCGCGCCATTCAACTGGAGGCAGCATCACATCGGGCGCTGCCGTGTCACTGGGCAGGGTTACAGCTAGCCGACCGAAGAAAGCACGGTTCATCAGCAACAAGAAATACACCGCCGTCAGCCCCGACCCCACCATGCACAGCAGTGTCTGGACGGGAAACACCGCGAAGCCACCCCGGAAAACCACAAATTCGGAAATGAAGCCTACCATACCTGGCGTTCCAGCACTCGCCATCACACCTAAAATCATCAGGCTACCGATGATCGGGAACCCCCGCTCCGGATTCAGCAAGCCCCGTAAAACCTGTAGGTCACGCGTGCCTGTCTTGGCGTAGACCACACCTACTAGCAAAAACAGCAACCCTGAGATGAGACCATGGCTGACCATTTGCATGATGGTACCGAGTACGGCCAACGGTGTGGCGGCAGCGGTCGCTAATAAGATGTAGCCCATGTGGCCGATGGAGCTGTAGGCCACCATTTTCTTCATATCCTGTTGAGCGATCGCCGCTAGCGAACCGTATAAAACGCTCACTACTGCCCAGCAAGCTAGCCACGGTGCCAGTGCCGACCAGGCATCGGGGAAAAGCTGCAGCCCAAACCTTACCAACCCGTAGGTTCCTAGCTTCAAAAGGACTCCAGCCAGTAAGACCGACACCGGCGTAGAGGCTTCGACGTGAGCATCTGGGAGCCAGGTATGAAAGGGAAATAACGGTATCTTGATGCCGAACCCCACCAAAATAGCCCCTAACAGAATGCCCTGCTGGAGCAGCGTCAAGGATTGCGCCAGGGTTGGGTCGTAGTTGAACGTACTGGCATTCCCCAACCAGGCTAGCCCTAAGAAGCCACCTAAAATGAGCGCTCCTGATAGAGAGGTGTAAATCAAAAACTTGGTTGCTGCATAGCCACGCCGCGCACCGCCCCAAATCGCAATAAGTAGATAAAGGGGAATCAGCTCCAGCTCGTAAAAAATGAAGAACAAGAGAAAGTTTTGGGACAAGAACGCCCCAGCGACAGCGGCATTGATGAGCAGCACCAGACTGTAGTAGAGGCGTACACGCTTGATAGCTGCAGGGCTAGCGTAGACCGCTATCAGTCCCAGAAGGCTGTTGATGATGAGCAGAGGGAGGGCTAAACCATCTAGGCCCAGGCGGTAGGTGAGCCCTAAGGCATCAATCCAAGGCAGGGATTCGACAAACTGCAGCCCCGGTTGTTGGGTGTCAAATTGAGCCGTCAGAACCAGCGACCACAGCAGCGAAAGTCCCTGAATGACTAAGGCAAGTTGCCAAACCTGTTGGCCTGACCAGCGTCGAGGCCAGAGACTTGTGAATAAAGCGCCCACTAGGGGGATAAGGATTAAAGCACTCAGCATGATGCTACGGCGTCACCAGATTGTCCACGTCATCAAAAGTCCCAACAGGCTGACCCCTATCACAATGGTCAGAAGATAGCCCTGCGATCGCCCAGAGATACTGTATTTCAGGCTTTCCCCGCCCATTAGAGAAGCTAAGCCGACGCTGTTCACCAAGCCATCAACGATGTAGCGGTCGAACCAGCTACTGGCAAGCGACAGCTTGGCAACGACCCAGACAACGGTGAAGCGATACAACTTTTCGGTGTAGAAGTCGTAGGCTAACAGATCCTGCAAGATCCTGACCGGACGCTGCAGCGAACGAGTCAGCGTTTTGCTAAGCGGCATAAAAGCCCCAATGCCGACGCCAACCAAACCCGATGCCACTAGAACCGCTAGCGCCGTTGTGTTGATGTACGTCCAGGGAGGCAGCAAGTACAGTCGCTGCATCATCGCTGGCACTAAAAGCGTGAAGACGGATAGCATCACCATTGGCACCGCCATGGGCCAAGGTACTTCGGGTGCTCGGCGCGTCTTTTGCTGGGGCGGGCCCAAAAATATCAAACGAAACACCCGCGTCAGATTAAGGGCTGTCAGCGTGTTGACGAGGAGAAAGATAAAAACTAGAGTGGGGCGATCGCTCCAAAGAAAGTCAATGCCCATGCGATAGCCCCAAAAGCAGCCCAGGGGTAATAGACCCACCATGCCCAGCGCCCCCACTGCATAGGCAAGGGCTGTAGCCGGCATCTTCTTGCCCAAGCCACCGAGCTCAGTTACATCCTGGCAGTTGGTGGTCAGAATAATGCCGCCCAGGCTCATAAATATCAGGGCCTTAGCTACCGCATGCGTCAACAGAATCATCAACGCCACGCCCGGCCATTCTGTGCCCACAGCAATGAAGACCAATCCCAAATAGGCACTAGTTGAGTAGGAACAGGTTCGCTTGATGTCAATTTGGGCGAGTGCGACCAAGGAAGCCCCAACTGCCGTAATGGTTCCAATCGCGACCAAGACCGAGAGCGTAACGGGGGATAAAACGAAGATGGGCTGCAGGCGGATCAAAATGTAAGCGCCGCATGTTACAACGGCAGAATTCCGCAGAATGGAGGCAGGATTGGGGCCCTCCATCGCTTCATCCAACCACAGGTGCAGGGGGAACTGAGCGCACTTGCCGGTTGGACCCGCAATGAGAGCCAACCCTAGCAAAGTGGCTGCCCAGGGGGCCAAATCAGCCACCTTGACCCACTCATACAATTCGTTAAATCTGAGGGTTCCAGCCAAAGTTGATAGCGCAATCACGCCCATCAGCAGCAGCAAGTCACCAATACGCTTGGTCAGAAAAGCATCCCGTGCGGCTGTCACCACCAAGGGCTGAGCATACCAGAAGCCGACAACCAGATAAGTTGAGAGGGTCAGTACCTCCAGCAGAGAGTAGGCCAAGAATAGAGAACTACTGAGCACTACACCGCTCATCGCTGCCTCAAAAAAGCCCATCAGCCCATAGAATCGGGCCAAGGCCCAATCCTTCTCCATATAGCCGAGGGCATAGATTTGAGCCAACAGGCTCAATCCAGTGATCAGATTCACGGCCCCAAGATTCAGCACCGAAAGTTCTAGCGACACGTGCAGATCGAGATCCGCCACCTGAAACCATGTGAACCCTAGCTCTTGGGATCCCTGGTTCCAAATTCCTCCGAACGCAAGACTGCCATGCAGAAAGGCAGCAGCTGTCATGAGGATATTGATGTAGGCTGCGGGCCGAGGGCCTGTCTTCCGGATGAGTCCTACTGACCAGGGCACAGAAGCGATCGCACCAATCAGTCCGTATACCGGAATCAGCCAACCCGTTTGCACTAAAAACTGTGTCATCACCTACCAACTTTTTGCGGCACCGTCCTTCAGCCAACCAATGTCAAGGGAAAGCCCTCCACCTCATCGCCTCCCTAGCAGTCGCCTCTTTAAAGCTTTCTTAAAGCGTCTACATAATCGTAAAACACTTTCCTCATAAGCCAGAACAAGGTTGGGTAATGGGCCACAAGTACCTTGTAGTCCTGCAAACAAGCACCCGATATCCGTTGAACCAGCTACCCAATTCCTGATTCCTCCTTGCATCTATCACATTAAATCATTCTTGTCGCTCGTTAATATAGATTTCTATCAATAGTCAATCCTATGTATTGGGGTGAGTGACAGTGTCAGGAGGCTTGGTTCTTGGTTCTTGGTTCTTGGTTGATAGCTGGTAATGGGTAATCGGTAATCGGCAATTAGTTCTTCGTTCTTTGTTCTTAACGATTGCCTGTTTCCCTATCTACGCTTCAAAACGGTGGGCATTGAAGTTTAGTGAGGTACTACTGATAGGCTCTCCGACACATCCAATTCCCACCCTACGGCTTTCCCCTTTCTAATCACCCTCTACTCTCTACCCCATCCCCCGTCACTCCCTATCCCCCATCGCTCCACTCCCTCTTAACTCTTTTGGCGAGCTGACTGAGCGATCGCTCTCACATAATTGAAGAAGCGCTACACGATACTGCGTTTTATTTCATTAGCCAGCGTAATACTTAACATTAGAGACAATCATTGCGGCTTATATTGCCAAGGTCGCACTCGACTCATATGCTTGGTTTACATGGAGTTTGAGTGGGCTATTGCCGTATTGTTTTTGACAAAACGGGTGACTTTAAAGATTCACTTATCTTTAAAGTCAAATTCCGATTGGGGTAGCTCACACGGCATTTTAGAGGGAGATTACGACAATGCCTATTGCGGTTGGAATGATTGAAACCAAAGGGTTTCCTGCAGTCGTGGAAGCGGCTGATGCGATGGTTAAAGCAGCTCGAGTAACCCTAGTAGGGTACGAAAAAATTGGAAGTGGTCGTGTGACTGTGATTGTGCGGGGTGATGTCTCCGAAGTGCAGGCTTCTGTATCCGCTGGGATTGAGTCTGCTAAGCGCGTGAACGGTGGTGAAGTGTTGTCTACCCACATCATTGCGCGTCCCCACGAGAATTTGGAGTTTGTGCTGCCAATTCGCTACACCGAGGCGGTAGAGCAGTTCCGGACCTAGTCGGCTAGGTAGTTTAAGTTTATTCACTCATTTGATTGCGCTAAGAAAAGCCCTGACGTCAGGCTCAGAGCCGTTTAGCGCGTTTGGATAATCAAATTCGTGGATTTTTGCAAGTTCACTTCCAAAATTACTAAGGAGTTGTTTGAGATATGGCCATTGCAGTTGGCATGATTGAAACCTTGGGTTTCCCGGCTGTTGTTGAAGCAGCCGATGCGATGGTGAAGGCAGCCCGGGTTACCCTAGTTGGCTACGAGAAGATTGGTAGCGGTCGCGTTACCGTCATTGTGCGGGGTGATGTTTCTGAAGTTCAGGCGTCTGTCGCAGCCGGAGTCGAGAATGTGAAGCGGGTGAATGGTGGGCAGGTTTTATCCACCCACATCATTGCGCGTCCTCATGAGAACTTGGAATTTGTGCTGCCGATTCGCTACACCGAAGCTGTTGAGCAGTTCCGGGAAAGTGTCAGTGGTATTCGCCCGTATGGCCGCTAGGTAATCGCTTCTTATGTTGTTGGCAAAAGTTCGCGGCACGGTGGTCAGTACTTGTAAGGAACCTAGCTTAAGCGGTGTCAAGTTTCTGATGGTGCAGTTGCTAAGTGATACGGGCGAACCGCTGCCCGATTATGAAGTAGCGGCAGATGTCGTTGGTGCTGGCGTCGGCGAATGGGTTTTGATTACGCGGGGGAGTGGTGCTCGGCAGCATGAGGGGTATGTGAATCGTCCAGTTGATGCGACCGTAATTGCGATCGTGGATACGGTCTCTCTGAGTTCAGGCAAGCTGTATAGCAAGCGTGACGATTTTAGTTAGTGGCGAAGCTGATATCAAGGCTACAAGAAGCACATTTCTATCGTGCCAAGGTGTCTCCCTCGGCAGTCGGGCAGCAACTGCGGCCAATTGATTTGGGCGATCGCGGATAATTGAATGGAGGTGTCGGGTTAATGATGACCCGGAGTAAGGCAGCTCCGCCAACCCCTTGGTCACGGGATTTGGCAGAGCCCACAATTGATGATTCGGCCTATGTGCATCCGTTTTCTCAGCTAATTGGGGATGTGCGGATCGGGGCAAGCGTATTGGTGGCTCCAGGGGCATCGATTAGAGCTGACGAGGGATTTCCCTTTGCCATTGGTTCAGGATCCTCGATTCAGGATGGAGTTGTCATCCATGGCTTAGAGGAAGGCCGAGTCTTGGGCGTTGACCAGCAGCCCTACTCGGTCTGGATTGGTAGCAACGTCTGCATTACCCACAAATCGATCATTCATGGCCCTGTTTATATCGGGAATGAGTGTTTTGTTGGGTTTCGATCAACCATTTTCAATGCGCGTCTGGGCAAAGGGTGCGTCGTGATGATGCACACGCTGATTCAAGACGTGGAAATTCCCCCTGGGAAGTTTGTCCCTTCAGGCGCGATTATCACCCATCAAAGCCAGGCCGACCAGCTGTCGGATGTAGCTCCTGAGGATTTAGCTTTTGCCCAGGAGCTACTCAGCATTAACAAAGATTTGCGCGCTGGCTATGCCTGTGCCGCCGATGCCGCCTGTATGAGCGACGTGCTCTCTGATCGTACGCGTTCTCCCCTCCCCTCTATTAACCCTGACAACGGACACAGAACCATGCAACCCCAAAGACTGACGACCGATATCGTGCACCAGGTACGACAGTTTCTGAACCAGGGCTATCGTATTGGTACAGAACATGCCGATACGCGTCGCTTCCGCAGCAACGTGTGGCAAACATGCTCTCCTATCGAGTCTTCACGTGAAGGCGACGCTCTAGCAGCGCTAGAGGCTTGCCTTGAGGAACACAGCGGTGAATACGTACGGATGTTTGGGATTGATCCGGTTGCCAAGCGTCGGGTTGCGCCCACCACGATTCAGCGCCCTGATGGTAAGCCTGTGCACGTGCATCCTCAGTCTGTACCAACGGTTGGTGTTTCTAGCAAACAGGCAAACTACAGTGGCGGCGGTGGCGGTTCCCAGGCGGGATTGTTGCAGCAGGTGCGGCAGTTCCTAAGTCAGGGATATCGCATTGGCATGGAGCATGCCGATAGTCGCCGTTTCCGTAGCAATGTTTGGCAGAGTTGTTCACCCATCACATCTAACAACGAGGGTGAGGCCATGGCAGCACTGCAAACCTGTTTGGCTGAGCATGCGGGCGAGTACGTCCGGATCTTTGGGATTGATACCGTTGCTAAGCGGCGCGTTTCACCCATTACTGTACAACGTCCGGATGGCAGAGCTGCGATCGCCAACTCCCCATCCAGTGGCCTACCCGCGACCACACAGGCTCAAAACGGAACTGCTAGCTCAGGCCATAGCGCACCCGGACAGTTAGCGCCTGAAGTCGTGCAGCAGGTACGCCAACTCATCCGTCAGGGCTATCGGATTGGCACTGAGCATGCTGACAACCGTCGTTTTCGGAGTAACGTTTGGCAGACCTGCCCCCCGATTGAGAGCACGCAAGAGAGTGCTGTTCTCGCAGCTCTGACAACCTGCATCCAGGATCATGCCGGGGAGTATGTTCGCCTGTTCGGAGTCGACCCAGTCGCTAAACGACGCTTGTCGCCGACGATCATTCATCGCCCAAACGGCAACGGCAACAACGGTCATGCAGCGTCCTCTACTGCAGGTACACCAACATCTGCTGCCTCGGCGTCCCAAAGCAGGCCCATGCCCCCGCCTGCTGACTATAATGGCTCTGCCAATGCAGGTGTGAAGTTAACGAGCGACATCACACAGCAGGTGCATCAACTTGTGAATCAGGGGTATCGCATTAGTGTGGAACACGCCGATGTTCGCCGCTACCGTAGTGGTGCCTGGCAAAGTGGTGGCGTCTTAGAAGGGCAGGGCATTCCCGATGTGATTGCAGCTCTGGAAGCTAGCTTGGCATCGCATGCGGGTCAATATGTCCGTTTGGTGGGCATTGATCCTCGGGCTAAGCGGCGGGTACTAGAGACTACCATTCAGCGTCCCTAATCTTTGATTGAATGCTTCAGCAGAGGGATGTGTCCGAAGCCGCAACCTACTACAGAGGGGCTAATGTGGAGGTTAGTCCCCATGCGGTTGTGGCTGCAGGCGTTGTTCTGCAGGCAACAGCGGATAGTCAAGTGGTAGTCGAGGCTGGTGTGTGCATCGGTATGGGGGTTGTCATTCAGGCGTATGGTGGCAAGCTGATGCTGTCTACTGGAGCCAACATTGGTCAAGGCACGCTGCTGCTAGGTGCAGGCACTATTGGCCCGCAAGCTTGCATCGGTGCGGAGAGTACACTCATCAATCCGACGATCGCAGCCAACCAAGTCATCCCCGCGCGATCGCTCTTGGGCGACAACAGCCGCTCCCTAAAACCCGGTGCCGAGGCAGGCGCAGAAGGTCCCTCTGATAATGGCAAAGCATCCTCTGTCTCTGAAGCAGCTCCTGAGACAGCGCCAGATATAAACGCAGACTCGAATGGCAATGGTGGCGCGATCGCTCCCAACAGCACTGTCTATGGACGCGACCAAGTCCTGAAGCTCGTCCACACCCTATTTCCGCACCGTAATGCGACGATGGCAGATCCAGGCGAGGATTGAGTTTTGGTCATAAGTTCATAGTTCTTTGTTGATGGTTGATCGTCTACAGGGTCCGAATCGCAGCGCTGAAGACTAACCATCAACTATGAAAGATCAGCTATTAATCATCAACGAATAACAAATAACTACTCCTATCCAATCTCCCGACAAACACTTCTTACAATAGAAAATAGCCGATCGTATTCAGTGAGGCTTCACTATGGCTGCAAATGCAAACCTATCCGTTTCCAAACCTTCTCCCTACTCGCAGCGATGGGCTAACAAGCTGCGTGGAGCGGCACTGGGGTTAGTGTCTACGCAGAGCTTTCCGGCAGTGGTGGGAACTGCGGATGCCATGCTGAAATCGGCGGACGTGATGCTGATTGGCTACGAAAAAACCGGCTCAGGACAGTGTACTGCTGTAGTTCGGGGCGGCGTTGCGGATGTTCGGATGGCAGTTGAAGCGGGCACACAGACAGCCAAGCAGTTTGGTCAGTATCTCTCGTCGTCCCTCATTCCCCGTCCTTTACCCAATTTGGAAGCGGTGCTACCAATTTGTATCCATCTGGATGCACTGGAGCGCGTGGGTCGGGGTCGTATGGG
The DNA here is from genome assembly GCA_038523735.1 of Cyanobacteria bacterium J06626_18. Taxonomy (GTDB): domain Bacteria; phylum Cyanobacteriota; class Cyanobacteriia; order Phormidesmidales; family Phormidesmidaceae; genus SIO1E4. The sequence goes on from JBCBJE010000001.1 coordinate 23,087, forward strand.
AAATTACGCGATCGGTTTACTCGAAACCCGAGGCTTTCCGGCGATGGTGGGAGCTGCAGATGCGATGACGAAGGCGGCAGAAGTCAAAGTAGTCGCTCACCAGTCAATTGGGTCGGGTTTGTGTACCGTCATCATTCGGGGATCACTGTCAAATGTGGCGATCGCAGTTGAAGCTGGGATGCATGAGGCCGAGCGCATTGGTGAGCTCCACGCGGTCATGGTCATTCCTCGTCCGCTGGACGAACTTGAGCATTCCCTACCGATGGCAGAAGTCCTGGAAACCGAAGAGCCCCTACGCTTACCGCTGAAGCTGGAAGAGAAAGAGAAGGAACTGGTCGTTCTGCCCGAAGCCGAAGCCGTTCCAGCCGCGCAAGAAATGGTACTACCCGAAGCCGAAGCTGCCCCGGCTCCCATCGTACCTTTACCCGAACCGTTGCGAGAGGGTGAGTTGGACTGAAGAATCAGGGCAGTCAGAGCTCATATGCACAGCCATTCTGATAGATAACTTTGGGATGCTGAGCTAAGACCTAATCAAGCCAGATGTTGGGTTTCGTTCCTCAACCACAACCTACGTACTTTGATTTGGTTAGGCTATGCATAACAGCAACGCGCCTAAAGATGTCTCTAACTCCTATTTACAGAAAGAAAGCGTGGACGATGAATACAGAATTTGTTATTCCTGATTGGCTCATTGCTGAAATCGACAGCGCTCCACATGATGTTCGACAAAATGCCCTCGTCTATCTGTGTGGCATTCTCTATCAGGCTGGACACACATCAGAGAATATCCTTGCCGAGATACTTGGTGTTAAACAGTCTGAACTGCATCAGGTGCTTGCAGAACATAGGTTTATAGGTGGTAAGGCTTCAGAAATTGATTGCCCATCTCTCAGTATTACGACAGTAAGACCAGGTAGCGGATACGCTGACACCTCGCTGAAACACGACGCGATACTAGCAGGATTTGAATGAGGCAAGTTTTAGCTGAGTTGTTGTTTGTGCTGCAAAAACTCGGCAAACGTCTGGACTTCCTCCAGCAGCGCTTCTGGCATCTCATCCAATAACCGAAACAGATCTATCTTGACTGCATTGGAGCGCTTTAGCAAAACCATCTGATGCGATCGCACAACCTCAACTCCCAAGGTTTCTCTGAAGGCTCCTAGAGCATCTGCGTCTGCGCGTACCAGCCCTATTGGTTCTTGTAAGGTCACCCAGTCGCCGAATAGCTCTACTAGAAACACTTGCTCCGGTTCTAAGACCTCCACAATACTGCCAATCGTGCCAGCCGTAGCCGATGTCGATGGCTCCAGTGCGTTGCCCATATCACCTGTCAAGGTAATTGGCTCAATTAACTGCACCTGATCCAGTAAGTTGAATGCGTTCACGAATTCCCTCCCGATCTTTCTGGAATCGCTGTGACGAACCGAGCTACTGTTTCGCCTGAACGGACGATCCATCCTGTTCTGACCCACCAACGGATACCCGAGCTACCCTGAATTTGACTGACCGCCTGATAGCGGTCACCATACTGATCTTGCCTTTGAAACGTTAGGTCTGCCAACTTCACTGCATCCAAAATAGCGGATCGAACGGTGTCGGGAGACTCAAAACCCAATACCTCGCGCCAGAACTTCTGCTTATCACCCCCTTTCCCTGGGATCGTATCGCGTGTCAATAGATAAACTGCTTTCTCAATAGGAAAGACTAAGGCCGTTGGTTGAACCATCCTGAACTAAATCAGATTGTTTTCATTACGGGGAAGGCGATCGCAGCTTCCATCTTCAAGGCTAAGCCGCGACGCCCCCTCTGTACGAATCCCTAACGCGAGGTTAACGCACGCTGTACCCACAGTCGCACCATCGTACGGGGATTGCCCGGATCATCAATGTACGCCGTGCGATCGTGGGCCAGACAGCGATTATTCACCCAGAGCTGGTCGCCTTTCGCCATCCGCAAGCGATGAATATGGCTAGGTTGCTCTAGGGCCTCATCCAGAGCGTCCAGCGCAGCAATTTGGTGAGGACTCAAAGGCATCTCAGCCCGTCGGTGCCCCGTCTCAATCCAGTAGCGCATGTAGCGAAACATGAATGGACCCGCCGGCTCGAAGATGGGAAAGGCATTCGCCCGGATACGGCTAAGATCGCGATCGGCACCAGGAGTAACCACATCGCGAATCAAGGGCTGATGCAACAGTTCCAAGGCATCCGGTGCCGTCCGTACTAAATAGTTACGCACTGTAACCGCACTGCAAAGACGATTCTCACCACCAAATTGCCCTGGCTGCAGACAGAGCAGCGCAATATAGTCCGGTTTAACAGCACGTGCTGAGCTATCAGTATGGAAGCCGGTGGATTCCCGTGTCATGCTGACAGGGACCGCTTGCGTTCGGTAGCAAACATCGCGATCTTTCACATCGTAGAGCCGCCCATAATTTTCTAAAACCTCTCCTAGTGCCGAGCCCACAGCTAAATACGTCAGTCGCTGTAGCCAACGCGCTTGACCGGCGGCCATGCCCCGCACTAGGCAAAAGCCAGGACCACGGTCTAAGCGATCGCGAATCGCCTCCGCCAAGGCATGAATTGCTGGCAGTCCTAAAGTCTTGGGTTGCCAAGCTGCAATGGGATCAGCCTGATCATCGCCCCAACATCGCAGCGTATCGATGTCGAGCGCTACGGCATCAGTAGGACTGAGCTGCCATAACTGGGTTGCAAGACTTTGAGCTGTCCAAGCCAGAGGGCTGGAAGCCACAGTAGGTAGTGCACTCACCATATGAAATTGTTCCGATTACAAAAATGAACAGAAAATCCAACCCGGGTAGCTCAGGCAAAAAGCAGTCCCGCAGGTTGGCCGATAATCAGGGTTGTTATTGCTGAGCCTTAACGCTGCAGCACGAAGAGGATGTGTAGAGGCGTTCCCGCCAAGGGACCAAAAAAATCAGCATCCAGCTCAATATGTTCTGGCTGCACGGCAAGCTCCTTAATCATGGGGAGCGTTTTCCAGCCCGCAGCGAGCAGCGCTACAAAGTAGTCTTCTAAGGTTTTGTGGACGCAGCGCACCGGTACATCAATGCCGTCACGCCGCCAAATGCGCCCCTCCAAGGTGCGATCGCGATCATCCATATAGACTGCGTCTTCTGGCCGGAAGAAGAACGGCGGCTCTTGCGGGCGGAGCCAGGGCAAGGAGGGATGCGGCACCGTGAACACGAGCTTGCCACCCGGCTTGAGGAGACGGTGAGCCTGGGTCAGCACCGTCATCATCTCAGTACGAGTCAGGTAGTTGAACAGAAAAACGGCGACGACCCGGTCATAACTCGCGTCGGGTAAATCGTCTAGATCCGTTGCGCTGCCCTGTCGCCAGTGCAGTTGGGGATCGGGTGAACCAGCTTTGGCCTTGGCCACCATTGCTTCCGAAAGCTCGATACCTAATAAGGATGCAGCACCGCGATCGCGAATTTGCCGGGCAACATACCCTTCACCACAGCCTAAATCCAGCACAGTTGTCCCAGCTAGCGGCTCTAGGGCCTCTAAAGCAAAGGGGCGTGCAGTGAAATCGGACAGTAGGATTTTTTCGGTTCGAACCCATTGGGCTGCGGCGCGATCGTAAATAGCCTGAGTTGAGACGGAAGCACTCATGCGGCCATCTCCTCGGGCGCTAGCGCCCGAGTGTACAGCCAGTCCCAGAACGCCACACGCAGCGCCAGTGCTTTGCGCATCCCTTTCTGCAGATCGCGTAGCCCCTCCGGAGTTTGCGCAAATGTGGCGGCAATTGCCAGCAGTGTTTCCTGATGGGCATCATCGACCAAGGTATGGAGCGAGAAAAATACCGTATCGCGGGCAGACAAATCTTCTAAATGAGCAAGTGCCTGGACAATCGCCCGATAGCATTCGCTCACAATACTTTCGGTGCCGAGTCCCAGCGCTCCGATCGCTTCAGCAGCCGAACCATGCGTCAACGTTGCCAAGAACAGTTCGCGCCAGCACACGACCTCCAAGTCGGCCTGTTCCCAATCGCGATCAACAACCCCAAGCGCTGTCCGAAAGCGCTGAAACAGCTGGGGATGCGGTATACCCACAATCCAATCCGCTTCGATCCCAAGCCGCGCCAAGGCAGCCAGGTCATCCTCAGAATAGTTACCCGACTCCTCCATCAGATTCTGAATCAACGCCTCTCGATGCATAGGTGAATCTAGCCGACTAATGGCAGTTGTCAAAAACCGAGGGAAATAGGCTGAATAGCCATAGTAATGACGCGCAAAATCAGTTATCGCCCAGCGGAGGTTAGGCAAAGTCCCGGCGGCCAGGGCCGCGAGATAAGGATGTCGAATCGCCCGATGACAACAAGCCTCGTTAACAAGATCAACCAGGTGCGATCGCACATTCGATAGTTCCGATGTAACGCCTGACCTTCGTCGATGGAAGTGGGTAGACGTAAACGTAGTCATCATAGTAGAAGCCCCTTGCAGTGACGGTTAGAAGCGAGTTTTTGAGTGCGGCGAGGTCTTTCTTCAGAAGAGCCTAGTTCCCTAAAAACACTA
>JBCBJE010000002.1:0-22763 GCA_038523735.1 Cyanobacteria bacterium J06626_18
CACTTAACCAAACGGTTGATCAGGTTCATTCCCAAGTGTCTGAGATCCTATTGAATTCCCAGGATCATCGACATCTGGGAAATGGAGTGTTAGACGACAGTCATCGCACCTATCACTCACAGAGCAGCCTGCAGGGCTCTGAGGCTTCTATCGTCCATAAAGACATTCTGGTAGATTCGGCTTATGTCGATCCAGAACGGTCAGGCGAAGAAACATCACTATCAACCGAAGTCCAGATTCAACGCTTGACGGCCCAATTGACAGCTGCCTATAACCGCATTGCAGCGCTAGAAGAGCAGTTGTTGGCAAGTCGGGTTTACTAAACCATATGTCCGCCTCCGAATGTCAGTTCCGCGATGCGGGCCAAGGGCGCATGCCTATTCTTGGCCCGCATCGCGATACTCTTTCCTGCTGATTTCACGACTGCGTGTTTGCAGCTAGATCTCTGAATACAGTTTCGACTGCGTGCAAGATTTGAGGCTGCTGCCAGTTTTGGTAGAGGTGAGCTGCGATCGCGCAACCGCCTGCAGCCACTCCTTCCTTGACGTAGCCAGACTCGTAGCGGCGCAGCGATTCGTATTGCGAATCAGCAAAGGAAAGCTGCGTTGCCATCAGGGGCACGTTTCCCACCAGTTTAGCCAAATCGACGGTGTCACAGGTGGGATCTTCAGCCACCCAGCGAGTGGTACCTACAACAACATTTTCCGGCTGCCAGGAGATGCGGTGGTAGCGGGACAAGGCTTTTACTAGCGCGTATATGGCCAGCATCTGCGTCCCACCTGCAAGCAGAACGCCACCGTGGCAGCTGGCCGTCAGTGCCATGGCGGCCACGACCACCTGCATGGGATCGCCCACTGCAGCAACTAAATCCAGCGGGTCAGGCACAGCAACGGATTGCCGATTTTTTTCCCAGGCTGCGATGCCCTGAGTCACTACAGCTTGCTTCTGAGCGTGATTACAGGCAACGTGACTACTGCTAACTTTACCGCTGGCTGGAATCCCTAAGCCCAACATGAGGGCCAAAGCTGTGGTGGTTCCCCCCACCACACACTCCCCCAAAATCAGATAGCCTGTACGGGCTTCGTTCCCCAGCCGATGTCCCCAGCCCAGTCCTTTTCGAAACAACGACTCGACACAGTCCCGTGGCAGAGCTTTAGCAGAACTCAGGCAAGCGGCAGGCAGTCCCTCCAAATCGGTGTGGGGTACCGGTAGGGTAATGGGAAGTCCGGCATTAAAGAGATGCACGGGAATCCGCTGGGCTGCCACGATCGCCCTGGAAATCAATACAGGTGAGACCCCAGCCGTTAGAGGTGGCAACGGATACTGAGGAGCAGCCGTGACGCCATGGTATAAAAACTCGGCATCGGCGATCGCGGTCGTTTTGCGGTCAGCTGGACTCGCCCCAGCAGCTGAGATCCCGTCGATTAGGCCCGTGTCTGTAAAACCGAGTACACAGACCAAACGAGGACGCCTGCCCCAGTAGCGCCGTAGCCACAGGTGCCCCTGGTCAAGCTGGGTGTAGACACGAATCATAGGGTTGTCGTTACTCACGGTTCCAGAAGCCGTTGCACCCAAGCCGGCGGCACCGGCATCTTTTCTCCCAGACGTTCTAGCAATAGCCACGCCGCTAGATGAACCGTAAACAAGTACACAACGGAACTGATCAAGACAATCCCTAGGGCTACGCCCTGCACCAATGTCGGATTTGTCTGGCTCAAGCTACCCCATCCCAGGATGCCCCAGTTAATCAGGCGCTCCAGGCCCCAGTTAACGATTTGGGTGGCTTGATTGATGAGGTACACCCAGAGGTCTTCGCCCAACATCAGCGAGAACAGCCACAGCCTCACAAAGAAGCCCAGAGAATTCAGCAGCGTCCCCAGCCCAATAGAGACATACCAGGAGGCTCTACGGTGCCATAGCCACCCTAACTGGACCCCCAAAAAGCCGTATGGCATCACAAATAGCAAGCTGCGAGGCGGTCCCATCAAAATGGCCAGCAGCAGCCCCGAGACGAGCACCCCCATCCAGGCAGAGCGCGAACCCCGGCGGAGGTAAACCAAAGCTAGGGGTAGGGGGCAGACGATGCGGAGTATGGGACCGGGTGGAAAGTAAGTATTCACCAGCCAGATGAGGCTGGTAGCACTAGCGAGGAAGGCTGTTTCGGACATGGCAATGGGGCCACTATTGCCGGGCAGCCGCTGAGGCCGCGCTGAGGGATCAGCTACCGGCGGACGATACTCCAGAAACGCCTCCACTTCAGCCAGTTCATCCGGATCCGGCGGTGGCGATTCTTGGTCCCATTGCCCCGTTACTGGTAACTGGGACCACTCTGACGAAGACTCGTTCATAGTGCCTCAAACCAGCAGTTTTTCAAGCGCGTTGATATCTGGGATACACATAATGTCGCGATCGCGCTTGATTAGGTCCTTCTTTTCTAAACGGTTTAGTACTCGTGTGACAGTTTCCCGGGCTAACCCGCTCAAGCTGCTGAGTTCACGGTGGGGCAGGTTAGGAATTTCCACACCTGTCGCGGATCGTTTACCTTGACCATCCGCTAAGAATAGCAAGATGTCGGTTACCCGCGAAGTACTGTCAGACTCCCGCAGCCGCAATCGACGGTTAACCTGACGTAGTCGCCTTGCCATGAGCTGGGAAAGGCGGATCCCAGCTAGCGGCTCCGAGTTAATGAGGCTTACAAAATCTTGGGCTGGGAGGTTGCCAATAGCAGTGGGGACCAGCGTGATTACATCAGTTGAGCGCGGCACCTCATCTAACGGGGCCATCTCGCCAAATAATTCACCCTTGCCGAGAATATTGAGCGTAACTTCCTTACCGTCGAGATTGTACGTCCGAATTTTGACCCAACCATCCAAAATGAAATAAACAGAGCTGCCCCAATCATTTTCAAGCAGGATGACCTGATTGGCAGGGTGGCGACGCGTCACAACCTGAGCCGTCGCCTTCTGCACAATTCCGTTCGGGAGCCCCTCGAAGAAGGGGGTCTCTTGTATCGGCAATTCCTCCACGGAATTGTCACGGTTCCCATAGCGGCTTTCCATCTACTGTGCGCGTACTCTCTTCCTACAAAAGTTTCCAGAAGGATGCGATGTCGATGCTAATTAACTGACGCACAATTGCTCAAAATTTACTGAGTCAGCTTAGCTCGTGTCAAGAATTCAAGCAAGACGCAAGCCTTTGAGCAACCGTAATCCTGTAGGCGTTTCGGTATCTTTGTCCACCAACCATCTAACATACTACGCTAGGCGCGATTGCGACGACCCATCGTCGCATGGCATTAAACGGCCAAAAATCTTGCCTTTTTCAGAAATGCGCGCTCACATAAACAAGCAATTAAGCTATGCGTTCACTGCCTCCTGCCTGTTTCTGAATCGGTATCTATATTATCTATATTATCTATATTATCGATAATATAGATAAGGCTTTGAGAAAGCTGCTAGATAAATCAGCGGGCGTCAAAATTCACTGTGCTCTAGCTATCAGAAGACGTGTCAAGACCGCATCATGCTTTGTTGCAATTTATGACCATTTTTGGCACCCTGTCTTAAACTTTGGGCAAATCAGGTGCTCAGGGTTTGGGCAAATCAGGTGCTCAGGGGGCATCCGAGCGATAGTTGTGGGTATGCTCGAAAGCACTTGTGATGATCAGGATGCTCGTCTGAGTTTAGATAAGGACACTAACGACAAGTTCCTATCGCTTTTTCATCCATTGGTTTGTAGGGGTTTATTGTGACTTCGGATCAGGCGCAACTTCAAGCACTCATTGCCGAAATCGAATCGTTGTTGGGCCAAGGCACGCCACGGTTACCGTGGTCGGCGACAGGGGAGCCAAGTCAGCAACGGCGCTTGCTAGAACGGGCGCTAGCTTCTCTCAGAGCTTTTCAAGCAATGGCAGAACGCTCTTCCACCGACCGCGAAACGTTAGGCGATGCCGCGATCGCACCACCCGAAACTGCGGCTAATTCGGAGGTGACAAGCCAGCAGGTGCTTCAGGCTTTGCTACAAGAAATGCAGTATCTCCAGAGCCAAACGATTCAGCCCCTGACCCATGAAGTGGCGGCTCTACAGCAACAGCGCGAACAACTTCAAGATGAGGTTCGTCAGCTGGAGTCGGCGCGATCGCAGCTCACCGAAACGAATGCGTTCACGCCAGCGAATCCGGTGTGGGTAAACAGCTTAGTCGACCAACTACGGTCTTCGCTACTGGAACAGTTAACCCCTCAGCTCAAAGCCCTGCAAGCCCGAGCCGAGGATGCCCCGGCCCTGTACGGCGCGGCTGATGACCCGCGCGAAATTGCTGCCGATTTACCTCAACTGCATCCCCAGCAACGGCTCACTCAACTCCGTCAAATCCAGTCTCAAACCGATCACCTGCTCCTAAGGCTGGACGCTAATCTCCGGGCGGTCTTTGAAGCAATGGAGCAAAGCGTCCAGAGCTATTGCGATTCTTTAGCGCAGGGGCTAGAGACTATGCATGGTTTGGGGCAACAGGGCGAAGTCATCTTTGGCGCCTTTATTAATCACTTAGCCCAACAGATGCGACAAGATGCTAGCTATTTGTCGAGCGGCGATCGCGAAGAGGCAAGTGGGCTGTTAGAAGGACAGGACCGTCTCTACCGAAGCCATAACAAATCAGCGTTGACGAATGAAAGCCTATCGCTAGAAGACGAGGATTTTGAAGAAGAAGATCCGTTGCTGCAGTCAATCATTAATCTGGATGATGTTGATCTAAATGAAGACAGCTCCGGGGAAGAGATCACACTCTTCCAGCTAGACGACGATATTACGCAGCTACGGCTGGAAGATGAGGATGAAATCGACGGGTCAGAATATGGGCTGGATGACCTTGATGTTGATGATGAGCCGACAGTCCTGCAATTGGATGAAGAACGTACCCTGATCCAAACCGAGCCCATGGCATGGGAAGAGGCCGTCGGTCTGACAACTTCTGAGACTGAACCAGCCACGACGGGCGCACCTGCAACCGCTGCTAGTATCGGCGCGGATACTAGCTCGGCCTATACCGAGGAGATTGATGCACTCTACGAGAGTTTGTTCGGTGAGGCTAGTAGGGAACAGGGAGCCGCAGTAGAGGAAGCCAGAGAAGGCTTAGAGGAAGCGGAGCAGGAAGGGGAAACGGAGGAAGTTCAGGCAGCTTTAGAAGAAACGTTGTTTGGTGCTGACAGTCTGGGTTCAGAGCTGGAAGCTGATAGCGTTAACGGTGGGACAGTTGATCATTCCGAAGCAGACGATGGTGCGATCGATCCCCCAACTGCAATCCCCTCTGCAGCGGTAGATGCCTCTTTTGACACCCTGCTGGAGTCGCTGGATAGTTCACCAGCAGAGGCGGCGGGATTAGACCTGGAAGATGTCTTTGAGGAGACAACCGCAGACAGCCCAACGATGAATCGCGAGCCGGAGTCTGAAACGGTTTTGGCAACCTTTATGGGAACGGAAGTTGCGGCTGAATTGACGCCCAATGAAGCGCCTTCATTGGCATCCAATACCATTACCTCTTTGGATGAGTTGCTGCCAGCTTCAGACATGACGGAGGCCCAGCACTCAGCCGATCCCTTTGCGCCTCTGGATGAGACCTCTGAAGACACGTTTATTGCAGCTCCCCTCGAAGAGGACCTATTGGCTTCAGACGTGGAGGAAACTCTTCCAGAGATTGACCTGTCGCTGGATGAAGCGGCTTTGGAGCAACTCAACGAGGATCTCTCCCATCTGGAGGAGGCGCCGTCAGAAGGGCTACTCAGTGAGTTCTCAAAGGAGGTTGGGGCAACAACCGCAACCTCGGCAGAGTTTGACGCCCCGAGGGCCGACGAGTCTCAGTTCGAGAGTGACCTGGATACCGATTCATACCCTGGATCTGAGATAAGTGCTGAATCTAATGTTGAAGACGTTTCCGAAGCGGGAGCGGTTTTTGAGGCCGGAGACCCCATAAATCGCGACCAACCTTCTGACGCTGAAGCTATGTCTGAAGATGAATCGGAACCGACAGAAGCATCTTCCAATACAAACGCTGCGGAAGATGCTGATTCACCGCTAGACCCAAGTGAAATTTCGCTAGACAGTCTTGCCAACCTGGATTTGCCCTCTATAAGTGAAATCGACGCTGAGCTTTCGGGAGAGGATTTCGAGGCAGGGATCGCGCCAGCCATTCCATCCGATAAACCAGCTGATCCCATCGTCGAAAATCTCGACCTTGAATCGCCAGAAACTGAACAGAGCGAAGAAACTGAAGCAGCCGCTAGCAGTGAAGCAGCCGACAGCGCTATGGCTGATCCCGAAGACGTTTTTTCGGAAACCGTGCTGAGTCTCGAAAACCTTGAAGCAGACTATGGACTGGCCGATGCATCTGGCAATCTTGCCGAGCCTTCGCTGGAAACTATTTTCGAAACCGAACCAGAGGATACTGCTGAGGTTCCACGGGAAACTGTTTCTAGAACTCAGGAGGAGGATGTCAGCCAAAGCCTTGAGGATCTTGAAGCGGCTGTCTCACAGTTAGCAATTACCCGGCCTGAATCCAATGACGTCGAGGCAGAGGATGATTCAATCCCAGTCATCGCGTCTGAAACTTCTGAAGGTGATAATGAAGACGACAGTGAGCTAGAGGCAATAATTGGGCTTGAATTAGAGGGCGAAAGTATTGTCGAGGATCTAGATCTCAGCGAAATCTTTAGTGTCGAATCGGACGGCGAAGTTGATGATACCGAGCCGGACGAAGGAGATGCTTCAGCCGGTGAGGAGTCAACTACAGATGAGCCCTCTCCGACGACCTTTGAGGCTGACGAGTTGCCCCAACCTGAATCGTTGGCCTTAGGGAACGCTACTGATTCAGATGAAACCACTCTCTCTCAGTTATTCGAGGGTGACTTGTTTGGGGATGAACCCACTGAAAATGCGATCGACTCGCCAGAAATCAACTTCTTGCTAGGCCAGGATATTATTCCGACGCCTGAAAAGGCACTCGATTCATCGGCAACTGAGGTGGTGTCTGAGTCGTCCGAGTCTTCTGAACCCTTGCCCTCCAATGCGGCTGATAGTCTCACTGTGCCGATCGCGCCTTCGCTGCCCGACTTTGATGACGAGAGCTACCGCGAAGAGTTACCAACAGCTGCTGCAGAAGACGCGCCGACTAACCCTACCGAACAAGCTCCTTTGGATGTTCCAGAAGCTTTAAATGACCTGGAAGACTTGGCAGAACTGATCGATGAGGAGACCACAACCGCAGCAATGCTATCGTCGGAGGCGACTGATGATGCTGAAGCAATGCCGGGATTCCTGAATGATCTTTCTTTGCCATCGGAGGATGTCTCCTTAGATTTGGACATGCTTGAGGCTTCTACCGAAGCTCCCCAATCCGCTGTGGGGGCAGTCATTCCTGATGATCCTGATAGCTCCGACAGTCTTGATAGCGCTCTAACAGCAGCGACACTTCCTGTAGATGAACCCGATAGTGCTTTGAACACCGCCGCGACCTTAGACATCACAGACGTGTCCGAAGCCGATTCCACTGAGCCAGAGGCAATCCTTGGGCCAGAGGCAATCTTTCCCGTCACTGAGCCCGATGGTTCCGGGAATACTTTGAATACTGCCGCAACCTTAGACATCACGGACGTATCCGAAGCCGATTCCACTGAACCAGAGATGATCCTCTTAGAAGAAGAGGATCAAGCTCCAATCGCTGTCGTCGATTCTACTGGAACACTCCTCACGGATACAGAAGCATTCTCGCTAGAGGTAGACCTAAACCTGTCTTTGGATAATGTGCCAGAGGAGGAGGTTGCTGATTCGCCCGATGAAACAGCTAATGTAGAAGGCGTAGTTTCTGAAGCTGATCTTGGCCCCGTAGATGAAACAAGGGTAAATGTAGAAGAAACGGAGATAGATACAGCAGAGACAGATCGAGCCGACGCGATCGACTCGGCACCGCCTCAGCCTGTTTTCTTTACCGTTGAAGGATCCGCTGCAGAAGGGTATCGCTTAGCCACTGATGAAGCCGTTCTGGACGAATTTATTGAGACGACCCTGGCAGATTTATCAGAACCGACCACGGTGTCTGATAGGGTAGATACCCCTGAGCCTACGGCAATAGCAGAAGCAGCTTATCAGAATGCCCCGCAACCCGCTTTTGAAGTTGTCGGTTCTGATGAAGAAGGCTTCAGTTTGATGACCGATCCAAACGCATTTAGTCGTCAGTTGGAGGACGCAATCGCTGAAATTCCAGCGGCTTCTGAAGACGATTTTCTTGATCGACAACCTGTTGAGGGACCATCGCCTACTCCCGCATCGACATCAGCGATTAATCCAGAACCCCTCTCGGATGAGGAAATGGCTGAGCTATTGCCGTTTCTTTCGCAATCCGCTGACTCTGATACCGACACTGACCCTGACCCCGCTGATGAGGAAGCAACGGGCTCAGCTTCTTCAGAAATGGTCTCGGATGAAATTCCAGCAATAGATCCATCCGCAATATCCATCGACGTATCACAGGCCCTCCTAGATATCCTCGAACCTGAACCCGAAACAGCTGAACCCGAGACGATATCGCCGGTAACCGACGCTCTCTCCGGAGAGCCTGCAGAACTTGCAGAGCCTACTAGTGCTGCTGCCGAAGCGGATACATTCATCGGAATTGAACCTTTGCCCGAGGTGCCTGATGCTGAGGTCCCCTCTGTCTTGACTGAGGAAACTGGATTAGAGCCGACAGCGGGCCCCCTGTCCGATGATGAGCTGGCTCAGTTGTTTCCGCCTACCACTCCCCCTGCCGATGATCCAGATGCTGTTGCTGCTCCAGCCGCCTTTTTGGTAGAAGAAGCGCCCCTAGAGCAAGCGCTCGATTTGGATCTATTGGACGATGTTGCAGAGCGGCTGGATAATTTGGCCCCTGCGATCGCTGAACCGCCAGCCCCTTCTGGAGACCCTGAGGTGTCAACTGGCCAAGCAGCAGATATTCCCAATCCAGATTTGGAGTCTACGACTGTCGCTCCAGTACCCCCAGAAATTTCGACACCAGCCGATACTGACATTGCTGATACCACAATCGCCGATGCCGCAATCGCTGCTGACGCCAATCTAGAAGCAGCCGTGATCGCTGACTTTACCCTTGAAGATGTTGCAATTCCGCTTGTCGAAGCAAGCGCAGCTGAGCCCCCATCGACAATCGAGCTCGATGAGCTATTCCCCCCTCTCTCAGAAGACACGTCGGAAGATGCAGAGGAATCCGATGCGGCGATTGCCGAGCTGTTTCCCACGACAGCTGAAGTTTCTGAGTTAGAGGATGATCTGGATACAGGTGAACGGCCAACACCAGCTGACAGTAACGAGGCAAGTAATCTTTCTGGGGCATCAACCAATCCGGAAGATCCGGAAGCGGCCAATATAGTCACCGATGAACTTGAAGACACCGGCAGCTTTGCTGATATCTTTGACACGATGTCGTCGGAAGAGCTTCCAGGCGCACTGGCCGACTCAGAGTTGGACTCAGCAGAAGCTGATGTCAGCGTCGATGATTTGGGGTTATCTCATGATCTTTTAGATGAAGATGTCACCGCAGAGGGGGCGATCGCTGATGACACTGTGGCTGCCAGTGAAGATACGACTGATAATGCCGTAACAGCAGATGCACACGCCAACATCCTTAATTCTGAAGTAGACGCTGATGTGATCGAGGTTCCCTCCGAGTCATTCGCGTTTGTAGAGTTCGACCTATCGATGGAGGAAATTCCAGAAGCCGACATTGAAAACGACGAAGCCTTCCATTCGGCGTTTCAAGCAAGCGATCAGGCTTCGGAGGCTGCCGAAGAGCGCCCGGCTGAGACTACTGCTAACATTCCGGAAGACTTGGATCGCGACGACGTAACGGACGTGGAAGAGCGCCCGGTTGAGGCTACTGCCGACGTCACAGAAGACCTAGAGAGTGACGTCGTACTAGAGGTTGTCGAAGACGCTGTTCCGGAGGGTACAGCAGCGGCATCAGAAGATCCCAATAGGGTCGAGCAGGTCAGCCTCCCTAGTCTGGATGCTCTCTTTGAAGATGAAGATGAGGAAGTTTTAGAAGCGGCCTTCGCTGAATCAGTCCCGGAAGGGGCCACCGACGAGAGCTTAGACGATATTTTTGGTGACGAGACCCTTGGCGACGCAACCGCAGCGACCGTTCCTGAAACATCGGACGACACGAGCCTAGACGATTTCTTTGAGGACACTCCCGAAGCAGCGACAGACTCTGGAGATGCTGCAACCTCAACTCCAGCGGTTCTAGACGCGGCAAGACTTGAAGCAGCCTTTGCTGAAGATACGTCTGAAGCATCTGATGATCTGGGTCTGGATGATATTTTCGGGGAAGAACTTCCTGAAGCCGAGACGGAAACGCTCCCTTCAACTGAGACGGAAAGTTTGGCAACCACCTTTGCCGATGGTATTTCTGCCCCTCTGGACGGCGAGAGCTTGGAAGATATTTTTGGTGGAGCGATCGCCGAGAGTGATGCCGATGCTGGCGAGGCTGATGAAGCTGATGAGGCTGAGACCGCTTTAGAGGTGGAAAGTTTGGCAGCCACCTTTGCCAACGATATTTCCGATCCTCTGGATGGTGAGAGCTTAGAAGATATCTTTGGTGGGGCAATCGCTGAAACTGAGCCTGAGCCTGAGACTACTTCAGTTCCAACAGATGTAAATGAAACGTCTACAGAGACCGTCTTTACAGAGGACACCGAAGCTGAAACTGAAACAGCATCGGCAATAGCCACGACGGCGACAGACATCGATCAAGCGTTTTTGGCTGCTCGGGAGGCCGTTGACCTGACCACTGCTGACGAGGAAGACGCTGCAACTACTGCTTTAGAACCCCCGGTAGACCTTGATTTAGAGGACGTTGATCGGGAGATTGAAGCAGCGGTAGACGTCGATGCAGATTTAGAGACAGCGATCGCAGCAGATGCTGACGACGCCTCTTCAGAGCCATCATCACTACTGACAGATCCGGAAGAGCCCGAGGCCATTTCTGCTAGAGACACTCGCCCGGTAGAGGTTCCGGTTTCTCTACCTGATGTGGATATAGCTACTGAAGCCAATGCGGTTGAAGAAGCTGCTTCCACATCAGCGCTGTTAGCGACGCTCCCTACCGATGAACCTGCCGACGACGAGCCTGAGTCCCCAGCAACTGCAACGCCTATTCGAGACGAGTGGTTCCTGGGCATCGACTTTGGTACGGGCGGTTTATCAGCCGTTTTGATGAACCGTGTAAACGGGGCCGCCCATCCACTGTATTGGTCTTATAGGGGGTCGAATGCTTCGGGTGAGAATACCTTTCGATTGCCTACAGTCGCTGCGCTCCAGAACAGTAGTGGGGGACCCGAACTCCAAGCAGTCGGCGTAGCAGCCCTCATTGAAGCCGCTAAAGACACGAACCTACAGTTGCTGAATACACTGAAACCGCTGCTGAGGGTGGGGATCCCACATCAAATCGAGGCTAGTCAGTGGGAACCGGTTATTCAATGGTCAGATGAGCAACTAGTGCCGCTTCAGAAAATTTGGACCAGTGTACAAGCACTGCTCAGGTTATTGCAGCAGTCGACGGGGACACCCTTGGAGCTGGACGCTGTCGGGTTAGGCCACGGACAAGTACATCAGGTCTTGGCGGATCTCCATGGGATTGTGGTGGGACATCCTACTAGCTGGCCAGATACTTACTGCACTAACCTACGCGAAGCTATCCTAGCCGCCCGTTTGGTAGAGGAACCTAGCCAGATATTTTTTGTCGAAGAGGCGATCGCCGCTATCCTATCCGGCTTGCCGGATCCCAACGATCCGCCACCACCACAGGGCCGCCAAACCCAGACGCTCTATCAATGCACCTGGCAAGGAGGTACGGTAGTCATTAGTGCGGGTGTCTCCTGTACCGAATTAGGGATCGTCGATTTGCCTCATCCGTTGGACGCAGTCAGTCGCGAGGATTTCATACTCCGTAACCTGACCTATGGCGGTGATGCCCTTGATTTGGACATCATTTGTCAGCTATTGCTACCGCTCGAGCGACGGAAATCTAGAGCCGGCAGCGAGCGGCGAGCGGCTTCGACAGGCGGCTGGCAACCCCGCTTCCCAGAGGCGGAGACCGCTCAGTGGGCTAGCCTAGACCTGGACTCCTTAGAGCTGCCTCAATTGGCTGAGCCAGATGTGCGTAAGCGTATTCGATTACGCCAGCATCTGGAAGCGTCAAAACTAGGACAAAGCTTGTTGGAAGCGGCTCGACACCTGAAACTCATCCTGCAAAATCAACCGCAGTTTCAGTTGGAATTGGCGGATCAGTCCTGGCGGGTACTGCGACGCGATTTAGAAAGTCGGGTATTAGTGCCCTACATCCAGCGGCTTAACCAACAGCTCAACGCGCTGCTGAGCCAAACGGGGCTGGCTTCTCAGAGCATCAACCAAGTGATTTGCACAGGCGGCAACGTGTCCTTTGCAACGATTGCCAAGTGGCTCCGACAAAAGTTCCCCAATGCCACCATCATTCAGGATACCTATCCCATCAACCGTTCTCCCAGTTGCAGCCGCGTAGCCTACGGCCTGGTCAACCTCTGTCGCTATCCACAGATTCTGGACGTGCCACGCCACCAATACAGCGACTATTTCCTCCTGCACGAAATTATCCGCACTGTGCCTGATCAGCCTCTACCTCTAGATGGCATCTTGCATCTACTAGAGGAGCAAGGGCTCAATACAGACGCCTGCCGCACCCGCATCCTCGCTATTTTGGAAGGACATCTTCCCCCTGGTCTTGTCCCTGAGAACACCACCAATCCTTACTTGAGTCAAGCTAGCGTCTCCCAATCGGTCTACCAGAATCTGATGCGAGCCCCCTTATTCACACGACAATCGGACAATATCTATATGCTGGATGCCCAACAGCGCGATCGCATTCGTAATCATCTCGCCATCCTTTTACTGGGTAAACGCCAATCCTTAGCTGAGCCACTGATTGCCCAGTTGGTGATCCCGTAGAACAAACGGACTAAAATAGTCAGCGGTGCTGCTCCAAAGAGGACTGAATGACAGTCGTATGGACATCTGAGCAAGTATTGGGGCTTTCACCTGATGCTGGCTCCACCAAAAATGGGAAATCCCTTGCCAATGCCGCCAAATGGATCTCATTGGGCCGCTCCGATCAGGCGGTTTGGGGCGAATGTAAAGGTAGTGGCAAGCAGCCCTATCAGACTCAGATTGATCTGAGCGAACCGGCATTTCGCTGTAGCTGTCCCAGCCGTAAGTTTCCCTGCAAACATGCTTTAGGGTTGTTCTTGTTACTGGCAGAGCAGCCTAGTGCGATCAAACAGGATTCGCCACCGGACTGGGTTACCGAGTGGCTAGCCAAGCGATCGCAAACCACTGAGCGCAAGCAGGAAAAACAAAAACAGGCAGCCGTTGACGCAGTAGCCCAGACCAAACGCGCTGAAAAGCGAACAGCCAAAGTCGAAGCCGGGTTGGTGGATTTGAGTCAGTGGCTGCAGGATATTCTACGGCATGGACTCGCGACCCTACCAAACCAGCCTTACAGCTTTTGGGACCAGACCGCAGCGCGGCTAATGGATGCTCAAGCTCCGGGACTGGCACGGCGGGTGCGATCGCTCGCGAGCATTCCTCATTCTGGCGAGGGTTGGCCGGAGCGAATGCTACAGTCCTTAGGACGGCTGCATTTGCTCGTACAGGGCTACGGTCAACTGACCTCGTTGCCACCCGATCTCCAGGCTGAAGTGCGATCGCAAATCGGCTGGACATATAGCCAAGACGAACTGCGTTTGCGAGCCGAAGAGGCCGATCCGCTGGTAACTTGCCTCGCAGATAGCTGGCGAATATTGGGCCGGGTGATTACTGAAGAAGATAATTTACAGATGCAACGAGTCTGGCTGTGGGGTGAAACCGCCGCTCAAGCAGCACTGGTGCTGAACTTTGCCCATGGTCGCGATCCGCTGGACCTGAGCCTAGTTCCTGGTTCGAGCTTTACTGGCGAGCTGATTTTTTATCCAGGGACTGGGATTCGGCGGGCTTTCGTCGAGTCGCGAGAAGCAACTTCGCCGCAGTTACCGCCAAAAGCGCTGGGCTTCGAGCAGATTGCTACCGCGATCGCACACTACGGCCAAACCCTGAGCCAAAACCCCTGGCTAGGAGAGTTTCCCCTGGTACTGCGTCAAGTTTCGCCCCGCTATCAAGGAGACAGTTGGTGGCTGCAGGATAAAGCCGATCAAGTATTGCCCCTATCGCCTCAGTTCAGTCAGGGATGGGAGCTAACCGCTATCGCAGGTGGACACCCCTCAACCATATTTGGCGAATGGAATGGGGTCACTCTGCTCCCCCTGAGCCTGTGGACGGAGACACAGTTTGTAGCGCTAGGAGGCTGGGTATGAGTCTTTGGCAAACCTGGATCGGAACAGCCCTGCTAGGAACTGATCGACAACCTCCGACGCCTCCGGAAGCAACCGATGCACTGACAACTAAGCTAGGGCAACTGGACTGGAACCAACCAGAGCAAGCCTTGTTGAGCGCTGCGGGTGCGATCGCACTGCATCAGCGCGTAGGCCGACAACCCACAACAATGACATTTCCCACAGTCGAGCCCTGCCCTTTAGATGATTTGCCCTGCTGCAGTGCCCGAACCTCCCGACATTTACAGATAGCATTAGCAGAACATCCCAAAGTACTGCCAGAACTTTTGGGGTTGATGGCGGCAGCTGAACAGCGTGTTCCCGAGCTATGGCTCCCTCAGCTGTTAGAGTTTGGCCTTCAGAACGCCCAACTCCGGCCTCAGATTGCAGCTGTGTTGGGCCAGCGAGGTCAGTGGCTCGCTGCCCAAAAACCAGCTTGGCGCTATGGTCAAATCCAGGGACTAGTGGATCTTGAGCCGGATTCAGCGGCGTCGCAGGCAGTTTGGGAGCACGGTAGCCGCAGCGATCGCGCCCTATTTCTACAGCAGTGGCGCGAAGTCGATCCCACTGCTGCCCGTGAGGCTCTAGCTGCTGTTTGGTCCTCTGAACGGGTCAAAGAGCGCGAGGCTTTGTTGGAAGTTATGGCAACGCGCCTCTCCCCAGCTGATGAACCATTTTTAGAAAAAGCCCTGAGCGATCGCGGTCAATTTGTGCGCGAACTGGCGGTTGATTTACTGGTCCAACTCCCCGAATCGGGACTATCACACCGGATGGCTCAACGCATTCAGCCTCTAGTCCAGCTCCAGGGCACAGGCGAAAACCTGACCATTCAGGTCACGCTACCCGAAACCTGCGAGCAAGATTGGGAGCGGGATGGCGTTAACCCCAAACCTCCGAAAGGACAGGGACAACGGGCATGGTGGCTACAGCAGATGCTGGCCTACGTCCCTCTGAATACGTGGGTTGCAGCTCCTGGGGCGATTGCCCGCGCCACCCAAGGCCACGAATGGCAAGACCTATTGCTCAAAGGTTGGAGCCATGCCGCCAAACACCAGAACCGCCCTGACTGGGCCGATGCCTTCATTGGTCAATTCGGACTAGAGTCCTTCGATGAGGTCCTCTTTGCCGAACTCATGGCTCTGCTTCCTCCCGAACGACGAGAACAGCTCCTCCAGGCTCACCTGCCCACCCAATCGATAGAAGGCAAGCGCCTCACCCATTGGCTCTACCAAGTCTCCCAAAGTTCCCAACTCTGGAGCCTACCGTTCAGCCGCCTCGTCCTCAAGCAGCTCCTCAAAATTATCCGCAACCATAAGAAAAACAGCTACAACCTCCTCTATCCTGTGAGAAACATGGCCCTCACCCTACATCCTCAGCTCGCCACCGACGTCGCCGACGCGATCGCCGCCCTACCCCAAGACAAATCCTCGACCTACTGGCAGTCCGCTCTGAACGAATTTCTCAACCGCTTGAGCTTCCGGCTGGATATGCACAAAGCGTTTGAGGAGGAAGAGGGCGTGGGAGGGTAGAAGGGCAGTGGGTAGTGGGTAATGGGTAGTAATGGGGAAGGGGCAAAGGGGGAAGGGGGCAAAATCTGTAAGGGCGAGGCATTTGGCCCGTATACTTACCACTCATCGAGCCTCCGTGCTCCAAATGCCTCGCCCCAGACCCATCAACTATCAAGAAGTAACCAAGAACCAAGAACCAAGAACGAATACCCATGCCCACCCAATCCAATAACGCTGCTTCTAAATCAGTCCCCACCATCCTGCGTCAGCACGCGGAAGAGCAATTTGCCTCCGAACTCGCTGCCCTTGTCGAAGCGGACGATCGCCAGCGTCCGCCAAATTGGCAGCTTTCCCCATGGGCAGTAGCGACATACTTGATGGGGGACACGCTTGATAACGGGGTGGAAATTTCGCCGAAGTATGTGGGTAGTCGCCGGTTGATGGAAGTGGCGATCGCGACCCTAGCCACGGATCGGGCTCTACTGCTCTACGGGGTGCCGGGCACTGGCAAATCCTGGGTTTCAGAACATTTGGCGGCGGCGATCGCGGGGGATTCGACGCTGCTGATTCAGGGTACGGCAGGGACCAGCGAAGAAGCGATCCGCTACGGCTGGAACTATGCTCAGCTATTGGCTCAGGGACCGTCGATGGATGCGATCGTGGCGAGTCCGCTGATGAATGCCATGGAAGCGGGCAAAATCGCTCGGGTCGAAGAGCTAACGCGCATCCCAGCCGATGTCCAGGACACGCTGATTACCGTTCTATCCGAGAAGACGCTGCCTATTGCCGAATTGGGTGAGGAGGTGCAGGCAGTCAAGGGCTTCAACCTAATTGCTACCGCCAACAATCGTGACAGGGGCGTTAATGAACTCTCTAGTGCTCTGAAGCGCCGCTTCAATACGGTCATCTTGCCGGTCCCTAGCCGTGCCGATGAGGAGGTACAGATTGTGCAAAAGCGAGTAGAAAGCCTGGGGCGAGCTCTGGAGCTACCCGCCGAAGCGCCTGCACTCGACGAAATTCGTCGGGTAGTCACCATCTTCCGAGAACTGCGCAACGGTGTCACTGAAGACGGTAAAACTAAGCTTAAATCCCCCAGCGGCACGCTCAGCACAGCCGAAGCTATCTCTGTTGTCAACAGCGGCATGGCCCTAGCTGCCCACTTTGGCGATGGCAGCCTCAACGCGGATGATCTCGCCGCCGGGGTTCAAGGCGCAGTCGTCAAAGATCCCGTGCAGGATGCTGTGGTCTGGAAGGAGTATTTGGAAACCGTGGTGAAGGAGCGCGACGGCTGGAAAAACCTTTATCGCGCCTGCCGCGAACTCACCTAATACCCATTCTCGGAATTTGGACTCACTTCAAAGCGCGTGCCAATTCCCCACCCCTCTTAAATCCCTCTGAGGATGCACCTTCGATATAGGAAAAGGGGCAATCGAAGACAAACGGTGGATTAGCCCCCTTGACAAGGGGGCGGCGACAGCGAGGGATCTTCTAATCCGTGCGTCCCCGGAACAATCCCTATAATTGGTGGAGAAATAATCAGTCACACTGAGCCCCTGCACTGATGGCAGACGACGCAATCACAGTCTTTTTCTCCTATTCCCATAAAGATGAGGATATGCGGGATAAGTTAGCGAAGCATCTCGAAATTTTGAAGTTGAATAACGTTATTGAAGGTTGGCACGATCGCAAGATTTTGCCGGGAGAGGAGTGGGATCATGAAATTAAAGCTAGCCTAAATACTGCTCAGATTGTCTTGCTGCTGGTCAGCTCCGATTTGATTGCCTCTCGCTATTGTCGGGATATCGAGATTGCCCGAGCCATAGAACGACACGAAGCTAAAGAAGCTTGCGTCATCCCTATTATTCTGCGTAGCTGCCTGTGGCAATCAGCCTCTTTTGGAAAATTGCAAGCGCTGCCAAAGAATGCCAAGCCTGTAACCGATGCAAGTACCTGGCCCACTCAAGACGATGCTTTTACTGACATTGCCAGAGGGATTGAAAAAACAGCCAACCGTATGCGTCAGCGAATGCAAGCTGAAAAACGAGTACAGATTGAACGGTATGAAGCTGTCTATACCAAGGCTATCCAGCAAGAATATCCTTTAAGTGAAGCCGCTCAAGGCAAGCTTAAGCGCTTACAGGCAACGCTGAATTTATCCGCAGCTGATATTGCCTCAGTTGTAACCCGGTTATCCTCTCAATATGGGGAAGGACGACAAAAGTTAGAGCAGTACCGCGACGAAGTTCGCTTATCTTTAGAAGAAGACGAAGGCGAACTGTCTGCCCTCAGCCACAGCATTCTGGATGGAGTGAGCGTTACTTTGGGACTCACCCCAGAAGAAGCAACTGCAGTTGAACAAGAAGAACTCCAACCTTACAAAGCGAAGGAAAAAGCGGTTGCACAGTATCAAAAAGTATTTACCGAGGCTCTAACGCACGAGAACCCTCCTTCCGAACGAACTCGACGTCGTCTGAAGCGATTTCAGAGAATGCTGGGTCTGAGCGATGAAACGGTGCAGGCCATTGAAGCGAAGCTGCAGCAAGCCTTAGAGCAGCAGGCACGAGAACGAGGAGAGGCAGAAGCAAGACAAAGACAAAAAGAACAGGCAGAAACAGAACGAAAGCGTCGCGAACGTGAGGCAGCCGAGCGTCAGCAGCGCGAACAAGCAGACGAACTCAAATCAGCAAAGGGAATTGACTACACCCACCTGCGAGACTTGCTGAAAGCTGGCGACTGGAAAGCCTCTGACCGTGAGACCTACGAAGTGATGATCCATGCCGTGGGCAAGGACCCAGGACATTGGTTTAGGTCAGATGAGTTGCTAAACTTCCCCTGCGCGGATCTGCTCACGATTGATCGCTTATGGGTGAAGTACAGCCAGGGCAAATTCGGCTTCAGCGTGCAAAAGCAAATTTACGTCCAGTGCGGTGCAACGCTCGACGGTGAGTACCCAGGTAATAAAATCTGGAAGAAATTCTGTGATCGTGTGGGTTGGCGAAGAGAAGGGAAATGGCTTGCTTACTCAAAGGTCACTTTTGACACCACCGCTCCCACAGGCCACCTCCCGGCGGTTGGGGGGTTGGGTGGGGTGGGGGGTTTTGGGTTTCGGGGGGGGGTTGTGGGTTGGTGCTTCTTCTCTCGCATCGAGACTTGCCAAGTGTAAACCATAAGCGCTTCAGGCGATCCTCAGGATAGGCGAGAGGAGCAGGGGGAGTGGGGAAGCATTGGGTCCATAAGAATTATTGCCCGTCGAACGCTTCGTGAGTTTTGGGAACGACATCCAGATGCGGAACCGCCTCTGAAGGCTTGGTTTGCGGAAGCGACACGAGCTCATTGGCATAGTCCAAATGATATTAAGCAAACGTATCAAAACGCTAGCATTGTTGCTAACAATAGAGTGGTTTTCAACATCAAAGGCAACGACTATCGCTTAATTGTGCATGTTCGATATGACATCGGAATCCTGTTTATCCGGTTCGTTGGCACTCATCGAGAGTATGACAAGGTAGACGCAACAACAATTTGAGACTCGCTATGTTAGATCTGCATCCCATCAGAACTGAATTGGAGTATGAAGCTGCTCTTGAGGAGATTGAATCGCTGTTGGAGGCGACTCCGGATACAAACCAGGCAGATCGCCTAGACTTGCTGGCAACGCTGGTAGAGGTCTATGAGCGAGAGCACTTTCCCATTTCTCTGCCAGACCCAATTGAGGCCATCTTGTTTTATTTAGAAAGCCGGGGGCTGGAATCGCAAGTTTTGGTGCCCACAATTGGCAGCCAGAAGCAGGTTGATGACGTACTCAACCGCCGACAGCCATTGTCGCTAGAGATGATTCGACGTTTGCATCAAGAGTGCCACATTGCCGCTGAGATTCTCATTCAACCCTATGCCCTGGAGTCACTATCGGCATAGTTGGAAGGAGTCCTTCATAGGTAAGAAAGCATTCCCAAAGTGCCTGGTGCGATTCATCATGTGGTTAAAGCACATCGCCTTGAATCCTCTACAAAACTATGACCGTCAAAGTCTTTGGTATTCGTCACCACGGGCCTGGTTCAGCCAGAAGTCTAGTCAAGTCGCTCCAAACCTTGCAACCCGACATCGTCCTAGTTGAAGGGCCGCCCGATGCTAACGACGCGATTTCCCTCATAGCCCAGCCAGAAATGGAGCCTCCGGTAGCACTGCTGATCTATGCGCCTGACCAGTTGGATCAGGCGGTCTACTACCCTTTTGCAGAGTTCTCTCCCGAGTGGCAGGCCATCCAATACGGCCTCCAGCAAGGCATTCCCGTTCGCTTCATGGATTTGCCTCAAACCCATCAGTTGGCTCAGCGGCTGGCCCAAAGACCGACGATCGCCGACAACAATCCTCCCAATTCAGATGTCCCCTCTGAGCCCGAGCTAGAGTCAGAAAGTACGACTGAAGGAGACTCAGAGAACGACGATTTGGAGACTGCGATCGCACCCCCTACAGCCACTCGCTCGATTCCCCCCGATCCACTCGCATGGCTAGCCACAGCCGCAGGCTACACCGACAGCGAACGCTGGTGGGAGCACATGGTCGAGCAGCGTCAGGATAGTACCGCCTTGTTCGAGGCCATTCTGGAAGCAATGACCGCCCTGCGTCAGGAAGTCGAGCGAGCCCATCCCCCCGATTTGGAGAATCCAGCGGATTTGCGCGAAGCCCAGCGCGAAGCTTACATGCGTCGTACCATCCGGCAGGCCCAAAAAGAGGACTTCCAGACAATTGCTGTAGTTTGTGGAGCCTGGCACAGTTCCGCGTTCTGTGAGCCATTTCCAGCGCAAAAGCACGATAACGCTTTGCTCAAGGGATTGCCGAAGCTCAAGGTTAAAGCCACCTGGATTCCTTGGACGTATGGTCGATTGTCCAGCTACAGCGGTTACGGGGCCGGTATTGAATCGCCGGGGTGGTATGACCATCTGTGGCGATCGTCCGAATCGGCCCACAGTACCAGCCAATCGGCAATTTACTGGATGACGCAGGTGGCTCGACTACTGCGTGAAGAAGACCTGGAAGCATCCTCAGCTAGCGTGATTGAGGCGGTGCGACTGGCTGAAGCCCTAGCAGCCCTGCGTGACTCAGCCATGCCAGGACTCGCAGAAATGAACGAAGCGGCCCAGACAGTTTTTTGTATGGGCGATGCCGCACCCATGCAATTGATCCAGGAACGGCTCATTGTCAGCGATCGCCTCGGTCAAGTCCCCGCTGACACCCCCCTTATCCCGCTACAGCAAAACCTACAGCAGCTACAAAAGCGTCTGCGCCTGAAGCCCGAAGCCAGCGAACGTCTGCTGACTTTAGATCTGCGGAAAGAACTGGATCGTGATCGCTCCTATCTCCTCCATCGCCTCCTGCTGCTCAACATTCCTTGGGGAGAACCGCAGCTAACCAGCGGTAAGGGCACATTTAAGGAAGGGTGGCAACTCCGCTGGCAACCTTCCTTAAGTCTCGCCATCATCGAGGCAGGGCAGTGGGGTAATACGGTCGCGACGGCTGCTGTTGCTTACACTAATCACCAGGCTGATGCGGCCCCTGACCTGCCAAAACTCACGCAACTTTTAGATCAGGTTCTGCTAGCGGCCCTCCCTGAGGCGATCGCGTATCTGATGACACGGCTACAATCGGCGGCAGCGATCGCTAACGACGTAGCGCACCTAATGGCAGCATTGCCGCCCTTAGCCAATATCCTGCGCTACCGCGACGTGCGCCAGACGGATAGCTCGGTGGTGGCCCATGTGGTGGATGGGTTGGTGGCCCGCATCTGTATTGGTCTGCCAGGAGGCTGTGCCTCACTAGACGATGATGCCGCTGCCACGATGCTGAAGGCGATTAACGAAACTCACAGCGCCATTAAGCTGCTGCGCCAGGAAACCCACGCCAAGGCATGGTCAGCGGTACTGCTGCAGTTGGTGGATCGTAGCAACCTCCACGGATTGATTGCCGGACGCTGCTGTCGGCTGCTGCTCGATGAAGGGAGCCTCCAGCCTGAGGAAACGGCCCGACGGCTAGGGCTGGCCCTGTCACTCGCGAATGAGCCCACTCAGGCGGCAGCGTGGGTGGAGGGTTTTCTGCAGGGCAGTGGTCTGCTGTTGCTCCACGACGATGCCATTTGGCAGGTGCTGGATGATTGGGTGACCAGCTTACCCAGCGACACGTTTACCGCCCTATTACCGCTGCTACGCCGCACCTTTGCCAATTTTCCAGCTCCGGAACGGCGACAAATTGGCGAGCGGGTACGGGCAGGGTCACAAACGTCCTCAACGGCAGACGCAGATGCGGATTTCGATCGCGATCGCGCCGATGCTGCCCTCCCCCTCATTGCCCAACTCCTGGGCCTTCAAGAATTTCCCGAGCCTCATTGAGAAAGACTACAAACGACGATATCTCAACAGAAAATTTTATATACCACTTTTGGGCATCTCGATATGAGGCCATTCCCCAAAAGAAACTATTTGCGAAATTCAAGAAAGTATTACTAAAGCTAGAGACCATAAAGCGGTGCTGCGTATAAGTAAACTCTTCTCACGAAACTACAACAGATGATTCGGTTCAAGTTTCACCGAACCAGCCTCGATATCTCAAGCTGCATCTTTGGAAAACTGACTGGACAAATTAGGCCACTAGTCATCGTCTCCTTCGATTGATAAGCATTTCCTACTGGATTGCGAAATACGACTAACTCTCTAGTTTTAAGGTTAATAACCCAATATTCAAAAATGCTCGCTTCGGCATAAATCTTACTTTTGAGCTTCAAGTCCTTCTCTAAGCTGGTTGCTGCATATTCGATTACCCAAAA
>JBCBJE010000003.1:0-22733 GCA_038523735.1 Cyanobacteria bacterium J06626_18
AACGGTTGAGGACAAGTTCTGGAGTCTGCACAGCTGCAACTGTTTTTCGGGCTTTTGCGATCGCCCTCTCCGTGCCTGAAGACTTCATCGTCGCCCATCACACTACGCAAAACTACACCCTACGCTTGCTGCACTATCCGCCCCTAACAGGCTCACCCCAGCCCGGACAGTTGCGGGCTGGAGCTCACTCCGACTACGGCAGCCTGACACTCCTGTTTCAAGACGATGCTGGTGGGTTGGAGGTATTAAATGCTAATGGACGTTGGGTTGCTGCTCCCTCCCTGCCTGACACTATTTTGGTTAATACAGGCGACCTCATGGAACGCTGGAGCAATGATGTTTTTTGCTCGACCAAACATCGCGTTGCACTGCCCCAGAGCGAAAATGGAGCGCGCGATCGCTATTCCATCGCGTTCTTCTGTCAGCCCGATGCCGATGCCGAAATCACTTGCCTTCCCACCTGCCAGAGCGAAGACAATCCGCCGAAGTATCCGTCTGTCAAATCAGGAGAATATCTGTTGAGCCGATTAGAGGCGACGTATTGAGTTGGTTAAGTCGCTCGGTTTACCAGTGAGGGCAGTGGTTTACAAGTGATTGGTTGAGTGTCCGAAGTTTGAAATCTAGCTGTTCAATAATTGCAAATTGCAGAGTGGAATAACTTTCTTTGGATATCAATTGAAATATCCCAATGCACGAAATGATTTATCGGTAGGAGTTGCTGATGCTTATACGAGAAGCAGTCCATGATGATACAACTGCAATGGCACGAGTTCATGTGGATACTTGGCGAACCACTTATCGAGGGATCATCCCAGATGAGCAGTTGGCAAATCTATCCTATAAAAAGCGAGAAAATGGCTGGCACCAAGTCCTGAGCAATGCCCCAAAAGACGGCAACTTTATTTACGTCGCCGAGGATGAATTAGGTAAAATTACTGGCTTTGCAAGTGGCGGAGTAGAACGCGGAGGCAATCCAGTTTATCAAGGCGAGTTAAGTGCAATTTACATTCTCAAGAGCTATCAACGACAAGGAATTGGGCGTGAGTTGGTTCGAGCGGTAGCGCAGAAGCTGAGTCAAATGGAGATTCATTCCATGTTGGTATGGGTATTAGCTGAGAATCCTGCGTGTCGATTCTATGAAACGCTTGGAGGGCAAAAAGTATATGAAAAAGAGATTGAAAGGGGAGGTGCTAAGCTCATCGAGATTGCGTATGGATGGCTGAACACAGCAAACCTGCAACGTCATATCGCCAGCTAACACTACAGTGGAGCGGACAATCCAGAGATTCCGTGCTTCGTTTTGTGATGATTGCTGCCGCTTACTTTAGCCGTTAGAAGCCTATCAACCAATAACTCTCCCCCCCATTTGCTAAAACGGTAAAGAACTCTGCATCCTACAAATCTGATTGAGAACTTCCTACCAAGACGTACCTTCTAAGAGACTAGGAGAGAGCCATGTTTGCCCGTTGGCGTAAGTCTAGACGGTTTCGGCACACCTATCAACGATGGATATTGCTGCTCGTTTTGATGATGGCAACGATGTTTGGAGTGGCATGTGTGGGCTCTCAACCGACGCGTTCCTCACCGACCGAGGTGCCGTCGGAACCTGAGCTAACGCAGACCGATACGGTGCCTCCAACTTCAGAGGCGGCGATTGATTGCAGCAGCGAGTCAGCGGGGCCAACCGATAATCCGGTGGCGGCTTTTTATGGCGATGAGGTACCGGCTTGGGTAGACGAGCTGCCGTGGCAGTGTGTGTTTAATATCCAAGATTATGCTGGAGCCTCGGATCAGGAGCAATTTGAGGCGGCACAGGCGGCGGCGATCGCGGCGGGTGGCGGTACGGTTTATTTCCCCGAGGGAACCTATCAGTTTGAGGAAGATTTGGTCTTGGGGAGTGATGTTGTGGTGCGGGGTGAGGCTGGTCCAGTCCTGGAAGCGAAGGATGAAGCCTTTCAGCCGCTGACCCGATTGGAATTTCCCAAATACGAGCCGCGCTTTGACAATGAGGGTACTCCCAATGAGACAGCCTTCAAGCAAATTCGCAGCCAGTCGCCAGACACGGACAGCAACCAGGGGTTAGTGTTTTTGGATATTGATCGGGGGGCGATCGCGCTCTCAGGCGATCCAGACAGTGGCACAATGGCTCGACGCCTCATCTTTGGCATTCGCAGCAATAATGTGGCAGAACCGGACCCCGAAGTCCCTAATCCCGACTTTCAGCCTTTGTGGACTAGGTTTTCCAGCCGCTTTGCCGCAAACCTCCGTTTGACGGTTCAAGCCGATGCCTTGATCGCGAACAATCGCATCAATGATGCAATTACCGATGCTTACGAGCAGCCTGGCTATGTAGTGCAGTCCAGCGAAAGCCGCGACTCGTTAGTGACCTATGCTGAGGGCGATCGTGTCCCCTTCAGCTACACCGACCACTACTGTATTGTTGTCAACCGCTCCAAACCGGGGGGATTTGAATATGCCCGCAGTGCCGAAGACGAGCCGGGGCTATTCCGGGAAGGGATTGTAATTCGCGACAACTGGGTATTTAAGACCATGCGAGTGGGCATTCACGCCTCGGGGCAGGGTTTAGAGATTCGCGATAATGAAGTCCACGATCAGCCCGAGAAAGCCGCCTGGACCAACCCTAAAGGCCAGCGACAGCCTCGGGGCTCGATGACGTTTGAAAGCCGTGCCATTGATTGGTCGGGCCATAGCGTGAGCGTTGTGGGCAATACCTACGAGGTCTATCGCCACCGCATCATGGACAGCAAATATTTCAGCACCGATGGTGAGGGCATTTTGGCTCAGCAGTGCTGCGGTGGCACGAGTATTGAGGGCGTGACAATTCGCGATAACCAGGGACAGGGCTACATCGGCATTTACAAAATCCCGGATGTGAGTCAGGTCGTGATTTCTGAAAACGATATACAGTTGCCGGGGACGGGTTTTCCAGCCATCTACGTCAACGCGGACACAAACAATGCCCCCAGCACGATGAGTGAGGTCACGATTGCCGACAATGTCCTGAAGGGCGGAATCTTGGCGCAGGCAAGCAGTGGCGGCAGCGATAATCGCGTAGTCAATAATCGCGGCGAGGGCTCCCTAGAGTATTCCTGCCACGTACAGATTGAGGGCAACGAGGGGTTTGATGAAGAACCCTGCGAATAACACCCTTTCCACGAATCATGGTTACCGATCACAAATCTGTAGGAGCGCACGGCTGGGCGCCCTGGGCGAAATGTGTAGCTGCCACACGCAGAATGGGGCCAATGCCTGTTAGCGGCCCATTTCTTGAGGATTGAGGCGAATATCGTTCCCGGTCATGTCGGTGTGGTAGACCCACAGTCGATTTTCGCCCGGCACCACAGCCCGCCAACCGAAAATGGCAATCCGTGTACAAGCTGTTCCGGGTTCTTCAACCCCCATACAGCCATCCCAGGTGCGAGGTTCGGCTTCAGTGACCTCCAACGCCCCCACAGGTACCCCGGAATCGGCAGATGCCCTTTCGAGGACGCGATCGCGCACCGATGGCGGCAAATTATTCGCCAGATAGGACTGACGAACACTCTGCCCTGTCATGTCCGTACGATAAAACCAGCTCTGGTCATTGTGAACGACTTCGAGCTGCCAGCCTTCTACGAGCGATAGCAAGCAGCCTTCGTGGGGCAACCCAATGCCCAAACAGCCATCCGTCCAGGTTTCCTGGTTCACTCGCAGAATGCTGAGTTCGGCTTGAGGCAGACCAAGATCCTGAGCAGCGGTGGATAGGACGCGATTGCTCACCGAATCAGGCGGCAACTCAACGGGTGTCGGTTCTTCTGTCATGGGCGTTTCTGCAGCAGGAGGCTCTGGTTCTTCGGGCACAGTGCAACCTGCGACTAAACTGAGAGCTAAAACTACGCCTGCTGATAAAACGGCAAGCCTTCGAAGGTGGACTATGAGGCGAAACGATGTAGTCATTGGTAGTTGATAGTTGATAGCTGATGGTTCGTTCTGGAGTTCAAGGCACTCTCAAAAATGAGCCATCAACCGTAAGTGGGTAACGATTACTCCTTTACGCGTATATTTCAAGACTCAAGAGGGTGTTCCAGTGTTGCCGAACGCTCAAGGCCAAGCTCTGTTGTCAATTTGCTGTCACAGCAACTACAGATGGTTCAGGCAGCGACTTCCCCTCGTGCCGGTAGGATTCCACCAAGAGTTCTAGAACTTCCTCGGCATTTTTCAGCGCGTCTTCTCGCGTACTGCCATGTGTATGGGCATAGGGGCCAAAATCAGGCAGACTGACTACATAGATCTGATCGTCTTCTGACCAGTTGATTACGATGCTGTAGCGATGGGTCATGCTCAGTCCTCCTGCTCGTTGATTATGCGCTTCAAATCTTCCAGAG
Source organism: Cyanobacteria bacterium J06626_18 (assembly GCA_038523735.1). Classification (GTDB taxonomy): domain Bacteria; phylum Cyanobacteriota; class Cyanobacteriia; order Phormidesmidales; family Phormidesmidaceae; genus SIO1E4. The sequence continues at coordinate 4,386 of JBCBJE010000003.1, forward strand.
CTGACTGAACATCGTGCTCTTGATAGCGTTGAGCATCACTACCGTCCTTGCCTGAGAGAGTGACGTCGAAGGGAAGCAATGGGTGACTCCAGACGGTGTGGCTCCCTTTTCCGGATCAGCTGGAGAATTCTACTTTCTTCAAAGCCTTCTTCAGTTCCCTGAGCATCTTTGGCAATAGTGTGATCTCTCTTTCCTTCAATAATATCGGTCTGACTTTAGAGCGTGTTATTAATACGTAGGCGTATTTTTTAACACGATCTTATAGCTACCAGCTTTCCATGGTATTCAAATATTGCCGGACAATTCGATTTCAAGACACCGATGCAGCGGGAGTGGTTTATTTCGCGCGAGTTTTGAGCATTTGCCATGAAGCCTATGAAAGCTTTTTGCAGCAGGCGGGCGTCGATGTGAAGACCTTTTTCAGCCCAGGGGCGATCGCGGTCCCCATAACTCACACCGAGGCTGACTTTCGGCGTCCCTTGAAGTGTGGGGACATCGTTACAATTCAATGCACACCTCAGCAAACATCGCCGAGCAGTTTCGAGATTCAGTACACGCTAGTGGATAAGGACAAACAGGTGGCGGCAACCGCCTCAACGCGTCACGTCTGTATTGACACGACTACTCGACAGCGCTGTCAACTTGCCCCGGAACTGACTGAGTGGCTGGAGCAATGGGGGATCGCTGCTGAAGTTGTTGCTCCACCCAGACGCCCAGAGCCGTCCGATTAAGCTTGTCTTGGGGATTGCGGGGAAGGGATGTACGGACGAGCCAGTGCTTGGGAAGCTTGTAGGGACTCAGCTGGGACTTAAGGTATTGGATGAGGCGATCGGGGTTCCAATGTCCGAGATAGTCTGTTCTTGCGTTTTGGGTGAGCGACGCGACCGGTCGCGTCGCTGCGGGAACCACCACTGCCACCACCACTTCGCCCCAATCCTCATCGGGAATGCCAATGACTATGACATCCTGCACCATACCTGTGGTCAAGATTGCAGCTTCGACTTCTTCAGGCAATACCTTCTCACCACCTGTAATGATTAGGGCCTTTTGTCGTCCCTGCACATACAGGTATCCGGACTCATCGAGATGGCCTAAGTCGCCTGTTTGGAACGGACTCGTAAGCGGGGTCTGGTTGTATCCCTGCGCTAAGGATTTTGCTTCGATGGCAATATGTCCGGTTTGGTTAGGGGCTAGCGACTGTCCAGTATTATCGCGAATCGTGATGCTGGCATGGGGCAGGGCACGACCGCTACCGGTATTGCCTGCAAGAAATTCAGCCGGTAGAAGGGTGGCGACTTGGGAGGCAGTTTCAGTCATGCCGTAGGTGGGGGATAGCGGTAGTTGCAGGTCGCGGGCCGTATTGAGCAGACTAGGCCATGCAGGCGCGCCGCCCAAGAGAATCGCGGTGAATTGTCGTAGCCAGGGGATAAAATCACGACCGCTGTTCAACAATCGCTGCAGTTGTGTGGGCACTAGGGAGAGAAACAGATTGTCAGAAGGGGAGGCGATCGCGCCTTCCTGTAAAAGAGTCTGGAAGGGCTGAAGGATGAGCTGACCGCCCGACAGCAAGCACCGCATAGCTTGCATCAGTCCGCTCACGTGAAATAGCGGCAAGACGCAGTAAGCATTCACCACCGGGCTTTGGAAATGCTGCTGGAATCCCTGCACCGAGCCTGATAGAGTTTCCCAGGTATGGACGGCGAAGCGGAGGTTACCAGAGGAGCCGCCTGTGGGGATGAGGATTTGGGTGGGGGGGCGATCGTTCATGGCATTGGAATTCGGGTAGGGATATGGCAATGCCATGCCCGTACGAGGTGTTGGGTAGTCTGAGGTCGCCTCGATTGGTGTGAAATCGTTGCGCGTAAGCTGGGAAATTGCGCGATCGCCCCATACATTTGTCACTGCAGACGGCACTGTTCCCACAATTAAGTCAGGGACACACTGCTCCGCGACCTGCTGCCACTCCTGTAAACCCCACTGAGGATTCGCTAGCCACACACGACCAGGCTGTTGACACGTCGCCAAAAACGCAGCCAAAAATTGGATGGGTTCAGATTCTACGAGCAGCACATCCGGGTAGCGATGCTTCTGCAGCTGAGTTTGGCATTGCTGGAGTCGGGGCCAAAAGTCCTCTGCATCAACACCAACGATCCAAGGTTCTCCCCACCGCTGCTGAATAATGCCTGTTGCGGTCAGAGTTGTTGCCACAGGTCTGCCTCGCTGAGGATATCCCAATCATCTTGAAACCAGTGTCCTACCCCAAAGCCTAGTGCTCGTCTGGAAATACCGACTGCCCAGAGTTCTTGAGCTAGGTTCAGTGTAGCCTGACGACCAATGGGGGTTTCCAGTGCTGAAGAAAACACCACATCCAGGCGATGCTGGGTACAGAGCGTGCGGAGCTTTTCGGGAAATCCTGCGATCGCTGGCTTCACGACATACACTACTCGACTTTGCAATTGCTGATACACCTGCTGCAGTTGCTTGAGGGTGGCAACGGATTCGTCGAGCGCGATTGCGGTCTGAAACGTGTCTGATGCCTGCACAACCCAATCTAAGATGTGATCTGGGGGCAAAGGCTGCTCTAGAAATTCAACTTTGCCATGGGCGGCATCGCAAGCTGTGAGCCATTGATTGGCGGTATTGGGTGTTAGCCCTCCATTGGCGTCTAGGCGTAGGTAGGCATTGGACGGCAGCGCATTGACTAGCGCCCTGAAGAGGGACAATTCTTCCTGAAGCGAAGTCACCCCAATTTTCCATTTGAAGGTGCGATGTCCTTTTTGCCACAGGGATGACCAGGCATGCAAAGCGGCTGCTCCGGTGGGAAGTAGGGCACACACTAAGGGACCGGGTTCCTCGGGAATATTACCAACGGGATCATTGCATCCGGCCAAAGGAAACCGGTCCCTGGCAGCCAAAGGAACCTGGTCCCTAAAACGCAACGCGCTGCCGAATCCAAATTGGCAGGCAGGGAACGTATTGGGAATGGTTGCGATCGCCTCTGGCAAGAACGGTTGCGACCACCCAGAACAAAAATCTTTCGCCTCGTCCAAGGTTTCCGTCCCAAACCAGGGAATGGGCGCAATTTCCCCCAATCCGACACGCCCCTCGTCATCTTGCAATCGCACAATCAACCCTTCCCGCTTTTCCCACAGCCCATGATGAGTCTGCAACGGTTTACGAAACGGTCGGTAATAGGGACGCACCGCTAAATTCAACATCTACTTGAGAGGGAACAGGGAACAGCAGAGTGGGGAGTGTAAGGGTGGGAGAGTAAGAGGGTGGATGAGTAGCTGGGCTTCGGCGTGAGCGCTTAGCCGCACAGTGGAAGGGGGATAAGGAAAAGGAACGGGGGAGGCAAAGGGGATCAGGGAAAGGGAAGAGGGGATTGGGGGGAGCAAAATCTCGCAAGGGCGAGGCATTTGGCCCGTATGCTTACCCCACACCACATAAAGACTCTACGCTCCAAATGCCTTGCCCTAACTCAACCAAGAACCAATAACTGAGAACGAAGGACTAAAATCAAAAACCCAAAACCGACAAAGATCACCCCCAGAAAGTCAACACCAAACCCAAACTCAGCAACACCCCACTCCAGAAATGAAAACCGATCGCGTAAAACTTCGCATTGCTTACCTTCTGCGGCTGATCGTGATGAGCCAGCACGTGACGCGACAGGCGCAGGGCAGAGATGCCGCTAATCAAAGACAACAGTGTCCACGGCGGCAAGTAATCGCCCAGAACGGCTAGCAGAATTAGTAGCAAAACCCCGCTGCACAATAGGGGAATGAGCTGCGCCCCGAGTTTGGTGCCCAGCCGGACAATCGGCGATCGCTTGCCGGCTTCAAGGTCATCCTCTACCTGATGGAAATGTGAGCAAAACAGTACCAGTGAGGTAGTTATGCCAATCACGATTCCCGCCACCTGACTTCCTACGGACCAGCTCTGTGTCTGACTGTAATAAGCTGCACCTACCCCCAGCGGTCCAAAGCTAAAGAAGCATAGAATCTCGCCCAGACCTTGGTAACCCAAACGAAAGGGGGGGCCTTGGTAGGCATAGCCCAGCAGACAGCATAGGCTGATGAGGCCCAATACGGTGGGATCTTTTTGCCAGAGAGCGATCGCCACAATTCCCGCGATACCTAATGCCAAACAGCCGTTGCCAATGGCAAAAATTAGGGGTTTGTTTTGGGTGATATTTACGAGTGAGTGAGCTTTGTTGACGTCAATCCCAGTTTCCGAGTCGAAGACGTCATTGCTGAGATTTTCCCATGCCAATATCAGGATGGCAGATGCCATAAACGTCAGAAAAATGCCGAGTCTTAAGACCTGAGTTTCGGCAAAAGCGGCGACACTGCCCACCAGAATAGGCATAATCGCCACACTGTACATAGGTGGCTTGAGGGCGGCTAGCCAAAGCTTACGGTTAGTATCCTCAATCGATTGAGTGGTCATCGCCTGCACGGTTTACTCCAAAGGCTAAACCAGCATAGATCGCTCTTGGAGGATATTCCTGCAGAGGAATGATTCTGGACAGGAAAAGTTTGCAAACGCCTAGCAATCAGGATGTCATGGCAAATATTATTCAACAACCCTGTGATGAAGGCGTCATCAGGGCTCACCCTTGCGATCGCCCCTGTCAGGAATGCGCCAAACCCTGGATTTTGGCAGCGACGATTTTAGGCTCAAGCATGGCCTTTATTAGCAGCACGGTGGTGAATGTAGCCCTGCCGACGCTGCAAAGCCAGCTGAACGCCACGGTTGCCGATGTGCAGTGGGTAGTGGAATCCTATGCGTTGTTGCTGGGAGCGCTGATTTTGGTAGGTGGGTCACTCGGCGATCGCTTCGGTCGCCGACGTATCTTTGTCATTGGCATAACGCTGTTTGCGATCGCGTCAATTGGCTGTGGTGCTGCTGCCAATATCACTCAGCTTATTTTCATCAGGGGCATCCAAGGAATTGGCGGAGCCCTCCTGATTCCGGGGAGTCTGGCGATCATCAGTGCCTCTTTCCCCGTAGCTGAGCGGGGTCGAGCGATTGGGCTGTGGTCAGGGTTTACGGCCATCACGTCGGCAATTGGCCCGGTGCTGGGCGGCTGGCTGATTGAAAATCTATCTTGGCGGTGGATTTTTTGGATGAACCTTCCCCTGGCGTTGGCCGTCATCGCCATCAGCCTCAGCCATGTCCCCGAAAGTCGCGATGAGGGCGTAGCCAAGCACCTAGACCGCTGGGGAGCCTTCTTAGCCGTTCTAGGGCTCGGGAGCGTTGTCTTTGGCCTTCTGGAATCCGCCAACTGGGGGCTGGGCAATCCCTGGATTGTGGGGGCGATCGCAGCTGGCATTCTCCTGCTGGGAGCCTTCATTTGGGTGGAAACCCAGGCTGCTAGCCCGATGATGCCCCTCTCATTATTCCGCTCCCGTTCCTTTACCGGGGCAAACCTGCTGACGCTCCTGCTGTACGCAGCCCTCGGCGGGGTGCTGTTTTTCCTACCCTTCAATTTGATTCAGGTGCAGGGCTACTCGGCGACCGCCGCAGGCGCAGCGCTGGTGCCGTTTCCAGTCATCATATTTTTCCTCTCGCGCTGGTCAGGAGGGTTAGTGAGCCGCTATGGAGCGCGTGGGCCGCTAGTGATTGGTCCAGCGATCGCAGCGCTGGGCTTTGGGCTAATGATGCTACCTCAGGTCGGTGGTAGCTACTGGCTGACCTTTTTTCCCTCAATTGCTGTCTTGGGATTAGGGATGGCTGTAAGCGTGGCACCGCTGACGACTACTGTGATGGAGGCGGTCGAAACTCGCTACTCCGGGACGGCATCGGGGATCAATAATGCGGTTTCGCGCGTTGCCAGTCTGCTGGCGATCGCCCTGTTGGGCATCGTCATGCTAGCTGTGTTCTCATCCAGTCTAGAAGCTCGGCTAGAACCGCTGGACCTGTCCCCACAGGCTCGCCAGTCCTTGGCAACTCAAGCGAGCAATTTAGCCGCAGCGGAGGTACCCCCTGATTTGAATCAGGCGACTCGTCAGGCTATTGAGCAGGCGATCGCATTTGCCTTTGTAGATGGCTTTCGGGTGGTGATGGGGATTGCGGTTGGACTGGCGATCGCGAGTGCGGTTACGGCAGCGTTGATGATTCAGGGACGAGATGGCAAAAGACAAACGGATGAAGGTAGAGGGTGAAAGGGGAATTGGGTAAGGCGTTATTAGAGGATGTTGGTTTCCTGGGTTTGGAAGAAGTGGCCGACCAGGTACAATGAGCCGCACAAAATTTTGAGTTCTGAAGGGGCTGCGATCGCCCCCTGTAATCCTTCTGCCAAATCTCCGTAGGTCTGACATATCGCTAGTTCTGGGCAAACGGTCAGGGCGATATTGGCCAACGCGTCGGGTGGCATGGAGGAATGACCAGGCACGGGGACCAAGTGCAAGCGATCGCCAGGGCGCAGCAGTTCTTGAAATACGTCGGCGTGGTCTTTGGTGGTCAACATGCCCATTAGCCAAGTAACGGATCCTTTGAGAGGCGTGACGATGCCTTGTTTTGATAACGTGCGCTTGGCTAATGGGGGGATCTGCGGTTGGTAGAGACTGTCTACATATGCCCGCAATACTTTGGCAGCGGCGGGATTATGAGCCCCGTCGATGAGCCAGGGGGAGGGCTGGTTATTAGGCGATCGCCACGTCAACCACTGGAGGCGTCCCGGCCATTGGGCCATGGCAATGCCCTCTTGAATCGCCGCGTCCGTAATCGACCAGCCTTGATCCCGTAGGCACTGGAGGGCGGCAATCGCGATCGCAGAATTCGTTAACTGATGCGCTCCTGGAAACGGCAAGGCGTAGCGGAACTGGGTGCGATCGCTCGTATACACGGCATAGCCTTCCTCGTTGGGTTGGGCGGGTAGAGGACGAATAACCGGACAGTCTAAGGACGCTGCACGACTTAGCACCACCTGCTCTGCTTCAGGAGGTAATGGTCCAACAACAGCTGGACGATTTGCCTTGAGGATACCAGCCTTTTCGCGTGCAATGTCTGCCAAGGTTGGTCCCAGGCGTTGCCAATGTTCGCGACTTAGAGAGGTGATGGCGGTGACTAGAGGCTGTGCGACGATGTTGGTCGCATCTAGCCTGCCCCCCAGACCGACTTCAATGACGGCAATATCCACCGACTGCTGCGCAAAGTATATCCAGGCTGCCGCTGTAAAGACCTCGAATTGGGTAGGGATATCGCTTTCATCCTCGTGCACATTGGCGATATGGGGCCAGCCTTGGGCGATCGCCGTTTCTACCTGCTCAATTGTTCGCAGCAGGTCAGCCGGCGTGATGGGCGTATTGTTGATGCCGATGCGCTCACACCAGCTCACCAAATGAGGCGAGGTGTAGCGTCCAACCCGATAGCCTGCCTGTGTCAGCACAGAGGATAGATACGCACACACAGATCCTTTGCCGTTTGTCCCAGCAACATGGATGATAGGCACTTTGTCGTGTGGATTGCCCAGAGTGTCCAAGAGCTTTTGAATGCGTTCAAGCCCTAGATGAACACCAAACCGTCCATATTTTCCGAGACGCTGATTGATGATTTCATCACTAGAGTTGGCGGTCATCGGTGGGCTGATGGCTACGACTAAGCGGGGCGTAGTTGGGTTGGTTTTGGTTCAATGATTCGCTAATTTTGAGGACAATTGCAGGTAATCAAACTGTTGGATTAGGGCTGGATTAGGGCAGGTTGTGATGGCAATTTATCGGTGTGGCCGATCAATGTTGGCTGAACCTGCCCCTGCGAGGACGGTGCCGTGACTTCCTATACGGCTTCGGTGTTTTTTTCGCCTGTGCGAATACGAATAATTTCGTCTACCGGGGTAACAAAAATCTTCCCGTCGCCGATTTCTCCAGTCCGCGCGGCGGCAATGATCTTTTCAGTCACCATTTCCACCTGATCGTTATCGACAACGATTTCAAGCTTGAGCTTTTGCAGAAACTCGACGGTGTACTCGGAACCTCGATAGCGCTCGGTTTGCCCCTTCTGGCGACCAAATCCGCGCACTTCAGAAACGGTCATTCCCACAATGCCAGCATTCACTAAAGCAATTTTCACCTCATCCAACTTAAAAGGGCGGATGATTGCTTCGATCTTTTTCATAAGTAGCTTGCCTCCACGATTTCACTGCGATTAGCAGCGCAGCCCTATGTCTATCGAGGCTGTATGCTCAATACTGTAGCGTGAAGCACAGTTTTCCTATTCCCTCTTCTATCGCCTCAACAACGGACGCATGATGAGGAAACCGGCTCCGAACGCGGAGAAGACAACAAGCACAATGGTCAAGGCTAGCCAGAGATTGCCTAAATCCCGTCGAGCCGAAAGCTTACTAAGGGGTCGGAGGTCTTCTGGCTGCTCTGTAAATAATTGTTGCTTAGTGGGCTCTGGTGGGATGGCAGCGCGATCGCGCTTGCTGTCAGAGTGAGGCACAATGGCACCGTTAGGCGGAAACGCGGTTACTTCGGGGGCCACAAACGTCTCTTCTGGAGGCAGGCTAGGGGCCGGTTCAATAGGCGCTTCCGGTTGGGGTACGGGAGGCTCTGGCGTCGGAACGGTGATGGATTGTCTCACGACAATGGGAGGTTCTTGGGGCATGACACCGGCAAAGTGCCCTAGTTGCTCTGCGGCCTGCACAAACCGTTGAATTTCGTTCCGTAGGAGCTTATTCTGGCGCACCAGTTGCTGATTTTGCCGCGTCAGGGCTTCGACGGTGCTCTGGGTGACCTTGAGTTCTGCAGCCAGTTCCCGATACACCGAGATGGGCACCGAGGGCGCATAGCCTGCTGGGGCTGAAGTACCGATCCTCTCGGGAGTGGGATACAGCGTGGAGTCAGAATGAAGGGGGACGTTCATAGGATGCTTTCAAAAACACACAATACAAAGTCAAAAAATCAGAGCGAGATCATTCTTCTATGAGATGATTCGGTTAGGAAAGATTCTAACGGTAGATATCCGCCCAAAGCGTACCGTAAATCAGAAAAATCGCAACTTTTTTCGAGGGCGTCAGTATCAAGAAATGCGTTTACACTACTCCAACGTTCCTCACACCTCATTCGTTCAATTGTTACGGACAAATTCTTATAGGCATGTGCATCTTGGCCTGGTGCATCCCGCTTATTTAGGGCGAAAAGGTGTTTAGGGGAAAAGGTGTTTAGGGGAAATGGGGAGAGGCGGCTTGATCCGACTGCAGGTTGCTAGGGAAAGGCAACAGGCGGAAGGCAGAAAAAGCAGTAAGAAGGTGCTCCTTGAAAGATGCTTAACTTTCTGGATTGCTTAGTCCACGTAGTGGCTATCGAGCTAAAGCGATGGATTTATCTTTTGCGAGGGCCTTCAATGTCGCCACTGCTGTGTGGATCTAAACAGTTCTTAGGGGTGATCAACGTCGCCGATCGCTGGCTGTTGCGCTCTATCAATTACCGGGTCCTCTACGCCAGCATCGGCCCCAGTTGCTGTGGGTGCATTCAATGGCTTCAGAACGCGCGATTGCGGTAGGCTAAGCTGCTGTTGCGCTACCAAAGGAATGGCGGCTGGAGAAATTTCTTCGAGGCTGTCCTCAGGAGCTATTTCCAAGGAAGGATCCGAGGGGATGACTTCAGTTTCGATGACTTCGACTTCAATCACTTCTTCAGCCTCGACAGCGATGGTAGTAGGTGTCGCAAGCGAAGACTCCGCGGTTGGTTCGGTGGCAACCGTAGATTCGGGGGTGACTACGGGCTCTGGAGTCGGTTCTGTCTTATGCGTGATGGCAGAAGACTTGGCTGGCAGAGCACTCATGGGTCCTACGAGCGGCTCACTGTAGGGGGCAATCGCGCCGTCAGGAACTTCAGGTGTTTCGGCTGCAGGTGTTTCGGCTGCAGGTTCTGGTGCTATTTCAGTGGACGGTGTTGCTGAACTGTCTGGTTGCTCCGATTTCTGAACCTTGGAGGCATCCTCAGATGTGGGAACCGACTGTGGTCTTGATTCGCCTGGTAACGCTGACTCGGGTTGATAGATTGTCCCGGGCCCTTGCTTGGGTCCCCAATCTTTGAGAAGTTCTTCTGGAACAGACTCCACTTCAATCTCTACGTCATCCGCCTCCAAAGGCACATTCCATTGAATCCCCCCTGGGACATTTTTGTGGGGCGGTAACGACGAATTATCAGATTCAGACGGTTCGCCTTCCACAAACGGGGCGTCTTTCTGATCGTCTTCAGGGTCGGCTAAAACGGTTGGGCGGGCATCCAGGACAACTGAGTCCATCATCGGTGTCTCAAATTCCTGGGAGGCTGCCTGAATCTTGGCCAAGATTTTGGCAGCATCGGTCCCTTCCACCCGTTGAGGTTGGCCAGCTTCAACCTTAACCGGAATGAGATCAACCTTCATTTGGCGATCGCTCAGCGATACCTGCAGCATGGCGGATTCTGCGGTGGTATCTTCGGTTGCCTTGCCAAAAACAAAGTCGCCTAAAGAATAGGCAATGGGGCGTCCCTTATAGACTTCGGCACCCTGGAGTTGAGTTGGATGGTGCCCCACCACTAGATCAGCTCCTTTATCGATGGCCAACCGCGCTAAATTGGTTTGAAAATCAGCCGCTTTTTCGGGGATTTCTTCCGCCCAGCGAAAATTCACCACCAGCCAATCCACCTCATCTCGGATAGCCCCAATATCCTCGATCACCGATTGCTTGTTGAGGACATTTATCCCCGCTACGGACTCATCTGCCAACTGTTGTGCTGCCTGGTCGTAGCTTAGATAGGCAATGCGCTGCCCCTTCACATCCAAGATCTCAGGACGACGCGCCTCGCGCTCATTACGACCGGCACCAACCCGATAAACGCCGCTGCTATCTAAAACCTCAAGCGTTTCCGTGAGCCCCTGTTCGCCGTAGGCTAGGGTGTGCTCGCTGGTCAAATTAACGATGTCGACCCCCCCTTCCTTCAGAAGGTTGATCGCATAAGGGCGTTGGCGGTCAAGAAACTTCTCTTCCAGAGACGTATCTGCCGTTGCTAGGGAATCGTTCAGATTCACCATGGCGATGTCTGCTTGTTGGTACGCTACTACTCCAGACAACAGCTCGCTGTCATGCGCATAATCGCTGTAGGGCAAATCATCGAGGCTGACATCGCCGCCAAACACCAAGGTCACGGTTGGATCGGCAGGATTGGGGATACGGCCATGTTCCATGACTCCTACAGGTTCTAAAGCCCCGTGTACATAGTTGGGACGGTTGGGCTGTGTTGCCTCGGTCGGCAAGGTCTCTGGAACAACCACGGCCTCAACAACGGGAATTGCTTCAGGGTCGTTGTCACTGGGGGATTCCGACTCGTAATCGGCCAGGACAGTTTTAAGGTTAGGTAGCTGCGGACTGGTTAGCGGGCGGGTTGCTTCAACTTTCACATCCGTCCTGACAGCCTGGCGATTTTCAAAGGGAAGCGAAGGTTCTTGTCCAGTCGACAGTAAAACCTCGACCAGGCATCCAAAGACAAAGGCCGCTACGGCTGAACCTGTTAGCATGAATGCCCGCAGTGTTTTGATGTGATCGGTAAAAAGCCTCTGCTTAGTTGCTGGTGGCTGGTGAGAATGTTTGTGCGCAATTTGGGGTGGGATGGGGGCCGTTCGCGATCCTCTGCCTTGAGAGCGATTGATCTGCTCACGTAGTGCTGGTGTCATGACTCGGACTCGTCGTGCCCAAGACACCTTGGATTCACCGACTGGGCGGGCCATCAAATGAATTCCTTCAATCAGCGGCGAGTTTAATTGCCAAATCAAATGGCAAATGTACTGAGTCAAACGCTGTGGTTCGGGGGGACGCTCAAACTCGGCAACGATCAGCAAGCATCCTTTGCGCTTGTCTTTCCGTACCTGGACATAAATTCCCTGAGGTATCAGCGGCTCATTTAGCCACAATGCAATTGCCCGAAATTGGCCGGCTGCTGCCAAAGCCTTAGTCGATAATCTCTCTGGTGACGCGGCGGCTACATTAACCATATCGCTGATGACGTGAGCTCCAAAAAACACTCGACACTTGTCGCACAGGTTCTCCGCTGAATAAACAAGTCTCCACTGCTCCACAACAAACCACAAAGTGTTTGTATGGAGGCGTTCACGATGATAGCAATGACTGTAGCGAAAAAGCTCTGTTTGTCAATACTCTTGCCCTACCGATCTGTCCTTACCAAATGCCCATCGTCTAAAATTGCCTGAATGACGTCGCCAATTACTTGCCGCAGCATCTTTTGATTGGCGCTGCGATCAATTGTGACTGTCATTACATAGCGCTGGTTATCAATCTTGACGGCCATTGAGCTGCCGATAACTTTGGAGTTTTGGCCTGTTTTTTCGCCAATCCAAGCAACGCGCTTGTTCTTCAGCTGGCTTACTGCCATGTAGCCAAATTCCCAATCATACTGCCCGACCATACCTTCCAAAATCTCGTCGTCGCCAGGGTTGGCAAAGGTATAGATCTGGCGCATCATTTCAGTGACTTCATTTGTTGTCATGACATTCGACCCGATCGCGCGATTGCGGGTGGGAGCTGTCCGTTCACCGACCAGTTTGGTCCTGACTTTGGTATCGCTGTAGCCCATTTCAGTTAGGGCTTTGTCGAGATACTCCCAGCCAATATAGTCAATCAGCTGATTTGTCGCGATGTTGTTGCTCTCTTTAATCATCCGCACCATAACTTCTCGCAGCGAATACTCATGGCGCACGTAAATTTTGGCTCCGTCAGCGTTTTCAGTCCAGTTATGCGAGTCGATGTAGACAGGATCATCCAAATTGATGCCTTCAGCGGTGACTTTATGCATCAGCGCCACGGCTACTGGAACCTTGATCAGGCTCGCAGGACTCGCGGGGGGAACATCACCTTTGTAGTCGCGGCATTCTCCTGACAGATGACAAATGGTGATCCGAATGGCTTTGGGGCGACCGGTCGCCTCGGCAATTGCGGCCAAAAAGTCAGATCGCAATGCGTCAATGTCTTTGGCGACGGGGCCTAGGATGGTGGCATATTCGGCCTGCTTAACGGTTGCCGACTCAGCTAACATCGATTCATCAGGAATCTGTTCTAATTGACGAATAGCAGACTCCCAGAAATATTCTTGCTGCTGCAGTTCTGCTAAAGATTCCTCCCCGTCTTCGCGACTGTTATCGCGGGTATGGATACCTTGAATCCCCAGTTCTTTTGCCCGCGTAAAGTGCGCTTCGGCAACGGCTTCTAGTTCCATGCGCTGGTTTATGCGGTGAGTAACCTGCACTAGGGTGTAATACGGGGCTAGCTCGCCCATGTCGCGAGTGAATCGTAGCGAGGGTAAGTCGTCGATTTCTTGCTCCACACGCGACTGCAAACGCTCAAGCTGGGAGAAGGATTTGACGTTTTCAAGCTGGGCCAAGATAGGGTGATCCCCAAATTTGGGGGCCAGTGCCAGTCCGGACCAAGCTGCCGATATCCCAAGGCACCCCGAAGTTCCTAGGGCGATCGCAAATACCCGTCGAAGATACACAAACTGTTTCGTTAGACTCCCCATCACGGTTAGATGACTTCCTACAGAACCAACACACCTATGGATAAATTATCGCCTCTGATGGTTACGAGATGTCCTGTCTAATACCAACATATCGGGAGAAATCTGCGTTTCTGTAGAGAAACTAAACCCTTGACCTTTCTGGCACACTGATATACAACCAAATGTCATCACCTGTCCGGAGAAATCATGAAAGGATTTTTGGTGGGACTAACAAAAGTTGCCTTTGGGGTCTCGCTAGCCCTGGTGCTGCATTTATTGACAGGGGTGGCAACGGCTCGTTACTTCATGGCGAAGTTGTCAGTCTTGCCGCCTAAGCCTGTGTTCAATAATGATGCGATCGCAACTCAAACTGGAACCGATGAAGCGCCTGCAGAGGCGGCAACCGCAGCTGTACCAGAGATGCAGCCAGAAGCTCCTCCCCCAGAAGAAGTGGAGAATCCTCCTGGCAGCTATGAGGCTGTTGTCGTTCAACCTATTGGTCTAGTCATGCGAGGTGGTCCTGGCTTAGAGTTTGAGCAGATGGGAGGCGTTGACTACAACGAAAAAGTCCTAGTGTTAAAGGCAAGCGAAGATGGCCGCTGGCTCAACGTGCGTATACCCGACAGCGGCTTGGACGGCTGGGTGAAAGCTGGAAACACTGAAAGAATCTCCCCAGAGTAGTCTGCTAAGGCGGAAATTGGGATAGCGCTTGAGTAGGGGAGCAGAAGGGGCGCTAGGGGTGCAATCACCTTAATTCTTCAATCGAATGCTGAACTAGAGGGAGAGGCGGCATTCATTCAATATCCATCAAACTGTTCAATGCCAATCGTTTTGCGCCTGATTCCAAACGTAGGTAGCCAACACTTCGATCTCTTCGGAAGTCAGGCGATCGCTGTAGGCAGACATCAACCCTTTACCGTTCGTGATCAAAGCCGTAATCGCCTCTACAGAAGCGACGTTATGACGCTCTAGCGCCCGCAGCTTGAGATTCTTGCCACGACGAATCACGTTGCCGCCGTTGGGATGACAACCTGCACACTGAACGGTGAACAGTTCCTGAGCGTTTGCCTGCATAGAAGACAAAGGGAGAGGTTCCGCCGCCATTGCAGTCGGCACAAAGGTCAACCAGAGGCATAGCAGACTGATTAAGCAACCTGCCCAAAGCCAATGCGATCGCATTTTTTCAGCCCCGTTTACGTACTATGTCTTACTGAATTGTATGGCGAGTTTGGTTCTTGGTTCTTGGTTCTTGGTTCTTGGTTCTTGGTTCTTGGTTCTTGGTTGAACTGGGGCGAGGCACCTGGAGCGTAGAGTCTCGATGTGTAGTAAGCATACGGGCCAAATGCCTCGCCCTTACGAGATGTTGCTCCCTCTAACTCTCCCGTTCCCCCTTCCCCTTCTCCCGTTCCCCTCTACCTTTCCGAATTCCGAATTCCGAATTCCCTCCCCCACTCCCCCTTCACCGCTGAAACCAAGCCGTCAAGGCCACTGCCAGACCATCGGCGGCATCATCTGGTTTGGGAATGCGCGGTAGGCTCAGCTCGCGCATAACGGCTTCTTGCACCATGGCTTTATCGGCGTTGCCGTAGCCCGTTAGGGCTTGCTTTATCTGAGCTGGGGTGAACTCAATGATGGGGAGCTGATACTGGGCTAGAACCAGCATGACGACGCCTCTGGCCTGAGCGACCAGAATCGTGTTTCCCATGCGATAGAAAAACAGCTTCTCTAGCGAGACCAAATCGGGGTTGACCTGATCAATCAAACTATGGAGATCGTTGTAAAGGGTGCAGAGGCGATCGCCGACGGGGGTCTTAGCGGCTGTTTCGACAATACCAAAGTCGATAACATTCGCTCCAGCGGTTGTTGTAGCAGCGTCTGAGCCCTCAATGATGCCAAAGCCCAAGATTGCTAGACCAGGATCCAGCCCCAGAATGCGGTGACCCACTAGCGGACGCCAGCAGGTTGACGACCATTGGTGCTATTTTCTTCGTCCGAAATCGCTACGCCAAAGACCTGGCCAAAGATTTTTTCGACTTTGTAGCCAGAATCAATGGACTCTAGAGGATCTTTCCGCAGGCGGTGCCGCAGGCAAAGCGTAATGGTGCGACGAATGTCATCTAAAGCTACCTCATCACGCCCTTCGTAGGCTGCGATCGCCTTGGCGGCCCGATTGCTCACGATATCGCCGCGTAGACCATCCACGTCTAACTCCGAACAAACCTGAGAAATTTTGACACGATAATCGTGATCAATTTTTACCTGGGGAAGTCGCTCCTGAGCCTCAACCAGTTGCTGCCGCAGAGCTTCCTGCTGAGTCTGATACTTCTCTAGGTAAGCCTGGGGGGCTTGGTCAAACTCAGAGCGCTGCTCAACGATTTGTACCCGTAGTTCAGGATCGCGAACCGTGTGAATTTCAGCGTGCATGCCAAAACGGTCCAACAGCTGAGGGCGCAGTTCCCCTTCTTCAGGGTTGCCAGAACCAACCAGCACAAACTGGGCTGGATGTCGGATCGAAATGCCTTCGCGCTCAACGGTGTTCCAGCCAGAAGCTGCCGAGTCAAGCAGTACATCCACGAGGTGATCGTCCAGCAGATTCACCTCGTCCACGTACAGAATGCCTCGATTCGCCTTCGCTAAAAGCCCTGGCTCAAAGGCTTTGACCCCTTCTGAAAGGGCTTTTTCAATGTCAATCGTGCCACAGACCCGATCCTCTGTTGCGCCCAGGGGAAGATCCACCATGGGTACTTTCTTCTGAGCCACCGGGATGTCGTCAGCTCCTCGCTCTCGCTGGACATCTGGATCTTGGGGCGACCGGCTGAAAGGGTCGTCGGCAACGACTTCAATCGCGGGGAGCAGGTCAGCCAAGGCGCGAATGGTAGTGGACTTACCCGTGCCGCGATCGCCCATGATCATCACCCCACCGATGCGCGGGTCGATCACATTCAGGATCAGTGCCAATTTCATGTCTTCCTGTCCGATCACAGCAGTAAAGGGGAAGACAGCCCGGCGGGGGGCAGTCGAAGATACAGCAGTCACAGGCAATAAACTCTCTTACAAACTTTAGGGCAGGCCCATACAGGCTTTGCGGGTTTAATATCCACTCATTGTGCCACAAGGGTTTGCGCCTACGAAGGGGTTTCTACCTTGTCTCCGTATCGGCCCTGTTGAACCATTACAGAAAAGTCTAGACAGCAATCAACCGTCGATGCAATAAAAGTTTTTTTCTTGAAGGAGAAAAATTCCTTGTCACGGTAGCTTCTCAAAATGCGACTTGGCTATGTGAAATTATTCATTTCTGCATAGACATCTATACAAATCTGCTAAAGCTGCGATGCCTTAAAGATGCCTTAAAGAAAGCACCCCTCTCACTAAGCTGGGCCTTAAGAAATCAGCTGATTTTGCTGCGTGAAATTGGTAAATTTACCAGATAAAACTGACATGTCAGGTGGATTACCAAGATCGTGAAATCAATGGGCTATGATTGCAAAAGTATGTCCAGCATATACAGCTGAAGTTGAGCTCTTAAGCATATTGCGAAGTATCTGGGCATGAGTTTTGAACGGTCTGCTTGGAGAGTATTGTGACTATTTACGTTGGTAATTTGTCGTTTCAGGCGACAGAAGATGACTTGCGCGATGTGTTTGCCGAATACGGTGAAGTGCAGCGCATCAGCTTACCGATTGATCGGGAGACCGGTCGTAAGCGTGGATTTGCGTTTGTTGAAATGTCAGAAGAAGCTCATGAAGATGCAGCTATTTCGGAATTGGATGGGGCTGAGTGGCTGGGTCGCGAGTTGCGCGTAAACAAGGCACGTCCTCGCACCGAGGGAGGGCCACGACGCGATAGTGTCGACAGCAAGCCCTTCACCACCAATCCGCTCTAGAAAAGCAGAAACCCCACCGCAATTGAATACTGTCTACAACTAACTAAAAAGATTTTTAGAAACAAGGCTGAGTCTAGTAAGACTAAATATTTGGCAAAAAGAGGCGCTCCTACAGGTACGCCTCTTTTTGCGTATTAGTAGACACCGCAATGTGACCTTTGTGGCAAGGTTGATGTGTTCTAGAAAACTCTAGCAGGGCTGTTGGACACGCTCTGAATCATTGCGAGGATTATTAATCGCGGTGCTTATTGGTGTTGCGGTCATTTCGACGGTGTCATAGGGGCGCAGGAGTGATTCCAGTGTGCCAGGATTGTAGAAAGACGGATCCAGCCAAGCTTCGTAAGCTTCTGGAGGAAGAATTACGGGCATCCGATGATGGATAGAGGCCATTAGATCATTAGGTCGAATTGTCAGGATGGTGCAGGAGAAGACAGGCTCGGACGTTTCTGGATCTTGCCAGCGCTCCCAGAGTCCAGCAAACGCAAAGGGCGATCGCGACGCCAGCTGAATGAAGAAAGGCTGCTTGGTTGGTCCTCGATTGCTGGGGGATGGTGAAGACGTTTCATGCGTGGCGGCTTCTGAGGGGTTTCCAGAGGGCGATGCTGTCGTCGGCGTTCGCTGCCATTCATAAAAGCCATCAGTCACAACTAAACAGCGACGACGCTGAAAGGCAGTCCGAAACGCCGGTTTCGTGGCGACGGTCTCGGCTCGAGCATTAATGAGTCGATTCCCCAGACCGATATCTTTTGCCCACTTCGGCACTAGCCCCCAGCGTTTTTGATGGTGAACACGTTCATCAGTGCGCCGCGACTGAGTGACGACAGACACGGCTTGCGTCGGCGCGATATTATACCGAGGCGTTAGGTCAGGGGTGACGCTGAGTTGAAACGCCTCGGTATAATATCGCGCCGACGCAAGCCGTGTCTGTCGTCACTCAGTCGCGGCGCACTGATGAACGTGTTC
>JBCBJE010000004.1:0-21893 GCA_038523735.1 Cyanobacteria bacterium J06626_18
CTTCGACTGTTTCGGGGGTGTCAAGCCCTTCAGCGATATTGTCGAAGTAACGCTAGCAGAAGTCACTAGTGAAGCCGACAACGTCACGCTCAACACCGAGACAGCTACCGTCAATATCTTTGAAGATGAAGATGCTGTCGGTGTTGTGGTGACCGAATCGGGCGATTCTACCGACGTTGTTGAAGGGACCACGGGTGACAGCTACAGCGTTGTGTTGAGCAGTCGGCCAACCGCTGATGTCACCATTGCCCTCACGGTAGACGAACAACTGACTACGGCAGCCACCGAAATCACCTTCACACCTGATAGCTGGGATATTCCTCAAGAGGTAACCGTAGAGGCTGTGGATGATGAAATTGATACTGGTGTCAGAACCAGCACTATCACACATACAGCCACGAGTGAAGACACGAGTTACAGCGGCATCGAGATTGCCTCGGTCACTGTCAGCATCACAGATGATGAAGCACCGGGTGAAGGTCGAAGTGCTGATTTTCCAATTGCAGCTGATGAGGTGATTACGTTCGAGACATTCGGCGGTGTTGGTAACACTGAAACCCCCAGTCCTGAGGTTGCCGAGGATGCAGATACCCTAGTGTTTACTGGGGCAGGCTTAACGGCCAGTAACCTGCTTCTAATACAGCAGGAAGCAAACCTAGTGGTGGGCTTCGATCCCGAGTTAGTGGCCGCCGCGGGTGGAACTTCCCCCCAAGTCACATTGACCAACTTCGCCCTCGAAGACTTCGACAACCTCACCCTGACAAGTGGAGTTCTGGCCAATATCCGCTTCGATGGTCAAACAGACGATAGCGATGACATTGATGTGGTGAGTGCTGATGCAGAAATCACAGACGTTGATCGCGCAAACATAACCACCTTCCTGAACGACCTCGATAACGAAGTTTTCGGGCTGCTAGACTCTGACGATGTGATCAACGGTCAAGGCGGCAACGACACGCTCCGGGGTCGCACAGGCAACGACATTATTCGCGGCGGCGACGGCGATGACTTTATTCGCGGCGGCGGTGATGACGATCTGCTCGATGGTGGCGAAGGTAGCGACTTCATAATGAGCGACCTGGGTAATGACACCCTGCTGGGCAGAGCCGGAAATGACGAACTGTTCGGTGTTGACGGCGACGACTTACTACGGGGTGGCGCTGGGGATGACTTCCTCGGTGGCAGTCGTGGACGCGATGACATTCGTGGTGGTGAGGGCAACGATACCCTGTCTGGGGGATTTGATGCTGATACCTTAGCGGGAGCCGCAGGCAGTGACACCTTCCAATATGCGCTGTTGGAGCAGTCGCTGCTGGATCCTTCGACTCCTGAAGGAAACTCGGACGTTATTCGCGGCTTTGAAATTGGCGTCGACACGATTGACAGTGTCAATGCTGTTAGTGCGGCTAACGTCGTACAAGCCGGTGCAGTGGCAACGTTAGATGAGCCAGGGGTGCAGGCTGTCTTAAACGACACCACTTTTGTTGCCAATGGTGCAGCTACGTTCATCTCTGGCACCCGGACGTTCGTTGCCATGAACGACGGCGTTGCCGGATATCAGCAGAGTAGTGATGCAGTGGTCGAAATCACCGGTTTCACTGGCGATTTGGCAGCATTGGAGATTGTGTAGTCAATTGCCTGACTGACACAAGACCCAATTCGATCGATCTTTAACATTCCAGGAACTCTCGCTGAGCTCCTGGAATGTTTCTTTGTATAGAGAGTATAGAGAGGCAGCAGCCTGACGTCAGAAGAATGCGTGTCCTATTCCGGGTGTAGGCAGCGCTGATATTGCATCCCCGGCAGTTGGCTGACGAGTCCCATCAGCTCTAGTTGAACCAGTGCACTGAGAACCTCGCCTGTGGACAAATCGCCAGAATGCTTGACGATCGCATCCAGCGTCTTCGCTTCTTCAGAAATAGCCTGAAATACTTGTTTTAGTGGCGGATTAAGGTCTGGCAACGGATTGAGTATGGTCAATTGGTTGGTTTGAGGCTTAGCCGAACGCTCGACCGGAATTCCCCCCAATGCATCAATCAGTGTCTGCTCTTCCAAAATCAGCTGGGCTCCCTGATTGACCAGCGCCAAACAGCCGTGGCAACGCGGGTTATCCAGCGACCCAGGCAGCGCAAACACATCCCGCCCGTAGTCGTTCGCCAAATGAGCGGTAATCAGAGCCCCCGATTTTCGTGGAGCCTCAGTCACGAGAATGGCCCGACTGAGCCCTGCAATAATCCGATTGCGGCGCGGAAAGTTAACACGATCAGGCTGAGTCCCTGGCGGATATTCGCTCAGCAGCAAACCCGCATCGGCGATCGCCCCATACAAGTCGCGGTTACGGTAGGGATACACCACATCGGTTCCGGTTCCCAAGACGGCAATGGTGTGGCCCTTGACCTCTAAGCAACTTTGGTGAGCAATCCGGTCAATGCCGTCAGCAAGTCCTGAAATGATCAGAAAGCCCGCTCGGCTGAGGGTCTTGGTTAGACGACGCGTCCAGCGTCTGCCATATTCAGAAGGACCGCGAGTGCCTACAATGCCCACACCTGTCGCCGTCTGGCAAGCTTTGAGTAAATCGAGATTGCCCTGATAGTACAGCACTGGGGGCGGGTCAGAAATTTCATACAAAAGTGTTGGATAGGCTTCATCCGCTGGGGTCAGAAAGGGCACCGCCTGTGTCAGGGTCGCTTCAGGATTGAGCTGGGGCCGTTGCTGCGCGATCGCTTCCGTTAATTTGATGCCGATCCCTTCCACCTGCTGTAGTCGTTTGGTCGAGGCCTCCCATGCGGCCTCTAGACTGCCAAAATGTAGTGCCAGCCGCTTCTGCAGAATCGGCCCTAATCCCTGAATCTGGCTCCAGGCAAACCAAAATGCTCGTTCCTTCAACAAAGTAGACACTCCCTGAGAGCGATAAGGGTCTACTTAGAGAATGCCCAGATGAGGGTGGGTGGCAGAGTGGAAGGGCAGAAGGGGAGTGGGGCCACCGTAAAGACGCGATGAATCGCGTCTCCTGCCCCACAAGACTACGAAACCACTGATGAATTCTGTCGCTGACTCTCGAGGTAGGCAAAAACGCTCTTATCACCGATGTCGGGAGGAATAGGCTGCACCACTTTCCGAAGCGCAAACACCAGGAAACTCAGCGCCCACAGCGCCAGGAAAGTCCCTTCCCAGCGATCCGGCAAAAACTGGAACAAGTGTCCCAAAAGCAACAAAGGAACCAGAGGCGTCAACAGCTTTGTCTCCAGCCGATTAAAACAGAAAGCCTCTTTGAAGAAAATGCCTGTTAAGGCTGCAAACGTGAAACCGACGCCCCATAGGTAGACAGGCTGTTGGTAAATCGTGAGGGCAAACGGTTCGGGTGAGAAATGAGCGATCGCCAAAGACGCGACACCGCCAACCAACCAAAATCCCTGCAACAGGCGATGCAGTGGCTTCAAGTAGATGTGAATCTTGAACAAACTCAGACCCAGCGCTAACCAAAAAACGGTGTAGAGTCCACTCAGCCCTTGCAGAACCCAAGGCTTATCCCCTTGCCAGAAAACGCCGTAAGTTCCTAACGCAAAACAGGCCGCTGCGACGAAGAGCCCAGCCCGATAGAGAATGACTTCTTGGCGATCGCTGGCCTCAATCGTGAACGAGCCAAACTGACCCTGATACGTGATAGCGTCTTGATTGGCCTCTGTGCTTGCAGTCATAAGCTTTCAGCGTGTATCGGTTACTTTTAGGCTAGCGCAGTTAGCTGCAGGTGCTCAAGTGGAAGGGTGGAAGGGTGGAAGTGATTGTTCAAATTTGGGGGTAAAGGTATGGCTGGGGTATCTTTAGGGGTTGCTGTTGTCGGCACCGGGTTTGGGCAAAAGATCCACATCCCTGGATTTCAGGTTCATCATCGGACTCAGGTTGCGGCAGTGTATCACCGCGAGCTTGAGAAAGCCAAGACGATCGCAGCTAACCATGGAATCACACATGCTCGGGCTACTTTGGCTGAGATTTTGGCCCTGCCGGAGGTGGAGGCTGTGAGCATTGCAACCCCGCCATTCCTACATCACCAAATGGCGATTGATGCCCTGAAGGCAGGCAAACATATCCTGCTCGAAAAACCGACAACCCTCTCTGTCGAGGAGGCACGCGAAATCGAGACTCTGGCCCAGCAGCAACAGCGGATAGCCGTGATGGACTTTGAGTTTCGGTTCGTTCCGGCGTGGCAACAACTGGCGAAACTCTTGGCCGATGGCTACGTGGGCACTCCTCGTTTAGTCAAAGTGGACTGGATGGTGGCAGGGCGCGCGAATCCTAGTCGGGCTTGGAGTTGGTACGCCCGCAGTGACCAAGGCGGCGGCACCCTAGGAGCCTTTGCATCCCACACGTTTGACTATCTGGCATGGCTATTGGGTCCGGCCAAGCGCCTGTGTGCGAACCTCACAACCGCTATTCCTCAACGACCCGATCCGTCGACAGGTGAACTCAAGCCTGTAGATGCTGATGATACCTGTACCCTCATGCTGGAATTTGCCGATGGCGTTCCTTGCCAAGTCACCATTAGTTCCGTCACGTATGCCGGACGGGGTCATTGGATCGAGGTCTACGGCGATCGCGGCACTCTGATTCTCGGCAGCGACAACCTGAAAGATTACGTCCATGGCTTCAAACTCTTTGGCGCCGAAGCCGATGACCCACTATCGGAGCTGCCCATCCCAGCAACACTCGCCTTTCCCAAAACCTTCGATGATGGCCGCTTAGCCCCCTTTATCCGCGTTATTGACCATTGGATTAACTGCATCGACCAGGGGAAAGCTAGCGCCCCCTCCATCACCGAAGGCGTTTACTCTCAGCTACTTATGGATTTAGCCCAGCAGTCGAGTGCGCGGGGTGCCTGGATGGACGTAAGTTTTTAGGGAGTAGGAGGGTGGAAGGGGGGGAGTGGGTCGTGGATGATGGAGTTTGAATTCGGAATTCGGAATTCGGAATTCGGAAGGGTGCAAACTGTAGGGGCAGGTCTAGGCGGTAGCAGGGGGTGTTCAGAAAACCATATTTATTTAACGCGCCTGAAACCTGCATTATTTCTTTGGAAAATGTGCATTTACACAAAAATCAGAACGCTCCCGATCCCTCCCTAAATTGCTCCCTCTCCACCCGCCACCCTCTACTCTCCTGCTCCCGCCACCCTCTCCTTTGCTCTCCCCCTCCCCCCTTCCGGCTAGCCTGGATATCATTCTGTAAATAGAAAACACCCTTCTTGGGGTTCTCTGCCATGATTGGTTGCTTAAGCCAGTCAAGATTGGTAGAAGTTTTCCTGAATAAGCTTTCGCGATCGCCCTGGAAGTGAATAGAATCTAGACCTCTTCAGCAAGTTCTGGCATGACCCTGCAAAAATTCTCGATAGAAGCAGTGCAGAAGGCGCGTCAGCACATTTGTGCTCAGCTAGTGTTGCCGTCATCGGAGCAGCAACCTGTCAAAGAACTAAACTTGGAACCCGCAAAGGAAACTCCCGAGCCATCTTCCTTAGATGCTTTAGGTAATCTTTTTCGAGCTGGGGGATTTGTCGATGTTAGTACACCTGCTCCTAACGAAGAGGGACGCTGGTTTATCAGCACGATTGATCCGGCTGCTGCGGTTAAAAAGTTGCCTGGGCTTTCCATTAAATCGGGGGTGCGATTGGTTACCTATCTGCAGCGACAGCCAGAAGGGGGCCTGGGAGTAACGTGGGCCTTGCCCGATATCATGAGCACGACAGCCCAATTGGAAACGGCACTGGAAACGGCAGGTGACAGCTCAACGCCTCCCCGACCTCAAGGAGCCTTGAGCCACTTGATGGAGAGCATTGAAGGCAATTGCACACCGGCTTCTTTTATTGTGGCTTCTTTGCTGATGCGAGAATGGCGCGAACTTGGTCGCACAGGAATCAACCACCGCTGGTCGCATCACCGGCTTATTGCATCGGTTCCCTTTGAACAGCGAAAGCAGGCTTGGCAGTGGCAGGCCGAACCGCCTAAGAATCTATTCCCCAAGGTCAAAGTCCAGGCTGATCGCTCAGCAGTCGTGGAATTCTTCTCGTGCCGCATCACCTCTCCCGTCGCTATCTTTCGGCACCTAGATCAGTACCCACCCAATTCCTACCGACCTAAAACCCAAGACCGTGCGATCGCGGTGCTGCAGAAGTCTTCTACGAAATGATGACACTCTCCTCACGCCATCCAGCGCAATTGCTGCGTTTTCACTGGCGACACAAACTCACGATTCTCAGACTGCGATCGTCGATATTCTGCTTTCAATTGGTAATACCAGCGGGCCATGACATCCGAATCCTTGATCAACCGCAGAACCGATTCATGTTGGAGACCGATCTTTTGTTTAATCACCATATCCCGATCTTGACCCAAGAAGTTGTGGATCATGGGGTAGAGGATGGGTTTCAAGAGCCAACCCCACGGAATATCCCAGTAGAACTGAAACGTGACATCGGTTTGGTCGTCCGTCAAAGGCGTGACGGTCGTTAAATTCACCGCCCGGTGTTTAGCTGTCGTGGTTTCTTCCGTGCGAACTCCTGGCAAATAAAACACAATTTCAGTCTCGGGAACACCACCGATAAGCCAATAGCCCCGTCCCATATTGGCCATCTTGTGCCGTCGCATGGTGAATCCATATGGGGAGGGATCAAACCATTTGATTTCTGAGTTTAGCTTTGCCCCCCGCCACCACCAAGACCGATGCACGTAAGGCGAGTGAGCAGGGTCCATCAAGCCGACAATAGCGTGATCCACAAAGCAGGGGAAGCGCATCGTGTAGGTGACTTGGGGCTTAGCGCCAGCAGAGAATCCAGGGATTCTGGGAATATCAAACTGAGGCGGGCGAGCTTGTTTCTGTCCGGCATCGGGAATATAAATCCAGAGATTTCCCTGAACTTCTCGTACGTCATAAGCCTGGACATTGAAGCGGTCGAGATCCATCTGCTGGTCTGCCATTAGGGATGGAATTTCAACACATCGCCCTTGCTCGTCAAACCGCCAGCCGTGATAACAACACTGCACATCTTCTCCGTTGAACCAGCCACAACTCAGAGGGACCGCTCGATGGGGACACAGGTCACGAATCGCAAAAGCTTTGCCGGTTTGGGTCCGACCAAACAAAATTGGTTCGTTTACTAGTGTTTTGGCCATCATTTTGCCCGGCTTCAAATCCTGACTGGGCATGGCGTGGTACCAAATATTCCGAAGGAAAAACTGATTGTCAGCAGTGAAAACCATTACTAAACGTCTTGAAACAGGAATGTACGTATGAGCGATTCATAATTTACCAGACCCGTTGCTTGCTGCAGCCAGCTCCTATGCCATCCATCGCAGTTGCTGAGTCTTGACGGGGGAAATGAATTCGCGACCTTCTGCGTGCGATCGCTGATATTCGGCCTTGAGCTGGTAATACCAGCGGATCAGCACATCGGCATCTTTGACCAAGCGCAAGATGGGATCATGCTTGAGGCCCGCATGTTGTTTTGTCAGCACCGCTTTATCTTGGTCTAGAAAGCTCCGAGTTAGCTGACTGAGCAGGGGCTTCAGCAGCCAACCCCAAGGAATATCCCAGTAGAATTCAAACGTGAAGTCAGTTAGCTCTTCGGTGACGGGCGTGATGGCGATGAAATTCACCACCCGATGTCTGGTCGTCGTCGTTTCTTCGGTGCGGATTCCAGGCAGATAAAACACGATTTCATTCTCGGGGACGCCGCCAATGAGCCAGTAGCTTAGCGCCATGTTTGCCATCTTGTGGCGTCGCATCGTAAAGCCACAGGGCGAAGGATCAAACCACTTTACTTCGGGGTTTAGCTTGGCTCCGCGCCACCACCACGACCGATGTACGTAGGGACCATGGGCAGGATCCATCAAGCCCACAACCGCATTGTCCATAAAGCAGGAGACCCGCATCGTGTAGGTAATGTTTGGCTTTGCAGTCTTGGCAAAGCCGGGAATTTCAGGAATGTCGAACCGAGGCGAGCGAGCCTTTCCTTTTTCCGTATCGGGTACGTAAACCCAGAGGTTACCTTGTGTTTCCTGGACGTCGTAGCACTCAAGGTTGAAGCGATTCAGGTCAATCTGCTGATCAGCCATCAAAGATGGAATCTCAAGGCAGTGGCCGTGGGAGTCAAACCGCCAGCCGTGGTAGCAGCACTGCACCTCCTCTCCGTTGAACCAGCCATCGCTTAGGGGGACCGCCCGATGCGGACAGAGATCCCGCATCGCAAACGCTTTCCCTGCTCTTGTGCGGCCAAACAGAATGGGCTCGTTGAGCAACGTTTTGCCCAGCATCTTGCCAGGCTTAAGCTCTTGGCTCGGCATCGCAAGGTACCAGGCATTGTGAAGGAAAGACTGATCTTCGGCGGTAAACACCATTTCTTAGCGTCCTGATTGACGGAATGAATATCACAAGACTCATAATTTATCAGGCAGCCTGAAGAGAAAGATAGGCTTGCGACCTTTGGAAATGGGGAGAAAGTGTTTCGATGCCGGTCGGAAAAAGAATTTTGGTGACGGGGCCAACCCGTTCTGGTAAGAGTGAATGGGCCGAGTGGTTGGCGGTACAGTCGCGGCAGCAGGTTGTGTATGTCGCAACGTCCCAACGAGACTCGAAGGATGCCGAGTGGCAGGCCAGAATTGAGGCTCATTGCCAGCGCCGTCCAGACAGTTGGCAGACACTGGAGACGCCTGTACATTTAGATTCTGTTTTGAGAGCGGCTCAAGCTAATGAGTGTTGGCTAGTGGACTCTCTAGGAACCTGGCTGGCCAACGTTCTCGAACAATCGGATGCCGATTGGAACAACACGGTTGAGGAACTGCTAGCCACGATCGCCACGTTCCCCAGTACCCTCATTTTTGTGGCTGAAGAAACGGGATGGGGCGTAGTGCCTGCCTATCCGCTGGGGCGCACGTTTCGCGATCGCTTGGGTACTTTGACGCGTCGCATCGGAGCGATCGTCGACACCCCATATCTAGTCGTTGCTGGGCATGCCGTCGATCTTAGTACTGTAGGGACTCCCGTGCCGTCGTTGACAGAGCGAAGGTAAGGGAAAGAGGGTGATGGGGAGATAGGGAGATGGAGGAACCTCAAAACTCATGCCCCCTCCACGGACTCCTATTACTCTTCTTTGAAGCTCACTCCAAAGTTGATAATCCTGAATCGAGGCCGACAACGTAACATCAAGAAACATCACAACATCTTGAGAAGCCCTGAAGAAATCCCTGCTTTGCGATGTCCGTGCATAGGATTGAGGTAAGCAAAGCACATTATCCGGCGTTAGCAGGAGATTCCTGGCCGGGAGAGACCTATGGCATCTGTTTCACAAGTTAAATCCTATTTGGCGTATTGGTTTCAGCTAGGGAAACCGGTCATTTTTCATAAAAGCCAAACTCAGTGCTTGCCATCCCCACTGTTTCAAGGCAATCAGTTCAGCCCTGCTTTCGAGCAGTGTTGGCAGCAGGTCGCTCAGAACACTGCCGATTGCTACTTACTGGGAACTGAGCAAACCATTGCCGAGTTACTAGACGGTGAATGGGACATTACAGCGTGTGCTCGGTGTAACATGCCAGTACCCATGCCGGTGCGGATTGTGGATACTTCTGCTTGCCCTTGTGCTGATTTGCCGACCTGGCCCAACGATGAAATGCCACAGCCCCGCATGGGAGTGAGTAATACGAGTCACCTGCAGAATATTCATCAGCGCCTAGTGGCTTCAGCAGGCGATCGCGATCGCCTGCAATCCACCTACGAGCACAGCCCTACTTTGCCACAGCCAGCCACAGCCAAAACGCCATCTGATAGTCAAGATGCGACGAGCGCTGCAGGTTTCTGACGTTTGATCTTGTGGGTGTAGAAATCGTACGCCATGACCGTGTTAGGAAAAATGGCTTGGGCCTCTGTCAATAAGTCTTCTAGCTGAATCGGATTTCCAGGCGCATAGCGGGGGCTAAAGTGGGTGATGATCAGCTCTTTTGCCTGGGCGGCAAGGGCGGTCTGAGCTGCCATCGTTGAGGTGGAATGGAGCCGCTGATAAGCCATCTCGGCGTCTTGGTGGGCAAACGTCGACTCATGAATCAGCACATTCGCCTGATGTGCTAGCTCGATGGCGTTTTCACAAAAGACGGTATCGGTACAGTAGGCCATGCTACGACCCGACACCGTCGGGCCACACAAGTCTTTCCCATTAATGCGGCGACCGTCTGGCAGCGTCACTACCTCACCATTTTTAAGCTTGCCGTAAATGGGACCGGGCGGAATGCCTAAAGATTGAGCCCGCTTGACATCGAACCGACCAGGCCGCTCCTTTTCCTCAACCCGATAGCCAAAGGCCGTTACCCGGTGTTCGAGCTGAGCGCAGGACACTGCGAATTCATCATCTTGATACACCCGTCCGGGCTGCACCGTATGCACTTTAATGGGAAAGGAAAAGTGGGTCTGAGAATAGCGACGGCAGGCTTGCAAATAATCGTTCAGCTTGGGAGGGCCATAGATATCCACTTTCTGCTGTGGATTACCCGCTAGGCCACAGCTAGCGAGCAGTCCCATCAGGCCAAAAATGTGATCGCCGTGCATGTGCGTGACGAAAATCCGGCGAATTTGGCTGGCCTTGAACTCGCTACGCAGAAACTGGTGTTGGGTGCCTTCACCACAGTCAAACAACCACACTTCGGCTCGCTGCGGTAGCCGCAACGCCACACTGGAAACATTCCGCGATCGCGTCGGTACTCCGGAACTGGTTCCTAGAAATGTGATTTCCAACCCTACCCTCCTATCAGCAGCCAACACGTTCTCTATCTTGACACGCCAACTTTAGATATGGGCTGGATCGATCCCAATTCAAAATTCAAAATCGGCTATCAGTTAGCCGAGAGCTGTATGGCATCGCCAACGGCAAGCCGAAAGCGCTGCTGAGCACTGCTACCATTAATCGCAATTTCAACCCAACCGTGGCTCCCGGCCAAGGCCAACGCATGGCCGATTTCGACATCGCCGTAGGTTCTTTTCAGCGGCATTTCGACGGCCCCAATCTTGAGTTGCCAAAGGCGCTGCTGAGCCACCTCCGCTGGAATGGTTGTGATGATATTGCCAAACTGGTCGATATGCTGAACATGCCCAGTGACGGTTTCGGCTGAAATTGTGGTTTCTGGAATGGCAATTCGCATCAGAGAGTCGACCTCAATCGTCGTTCCCAGCGCCGTTAACGACACGCCAGCAGCAAGATGAGCGCCTACGGACGCAAAGATGTCGCGGCCATGGAAGGTTGCGCTGGGAGTTGCACTAAGCCAGTAATCCGAATTTGTCAGCGAAACTGCTGTGATCGCCCCGACTTGGTCAACAACGCCGCTAAATACGCCGTTGTCTGGCCCCACTAGATAGCCAGTTGGCGTTTGCATGGCGATCGCTCGCCTGTCTGTTCCAACACCTGGGTCCACAACAACCAAGTGAATAGTGCCTTTGGGAAAGTAGGCATACGCATTCAACAGCGTAAAACGCGCCGCTACGATATTTTGCGGGGGGATATCGTGAGTCAGATCAATGAGTCTGGCGGTTGGGCAGATGTCCACAATCACGCCTTTCATGATCCCTACATATCCATCCTGGTAGCCAAAGTCGGTCAGTAGGGTAATGGCAGGCGTCACCGCTTATGCTCCTTGTAAAGCGCGAGATCCCAGAGTTCTATAGGATTTACTAGAAACTCTCAGGTAAGGACAAAAACCCTGGGATCGGGATACCTTCAAAATATCGTAAGTGGGGAGATCCCAGGGTTCTGTCGGGTTTACTAGAAACTCTTAGCCAAGGACAAGAACCCTGGGATCGGGATGCAAGACTCTCAGGCAAGAGCAAGAACCCTGGGATCAGGAGACACCTTACCGAACCGACGATCGCGCTGCTGAAAACTCAGTAACGCCTGATGAAAAGCCATCCGGTCAAAATCTGGCCACAAACAATCCGTGAAATATAGCTCTGCATAAGCCAATTGCCATAATAAATAGTTACTCAACCGCTGTTCACCACTGGTGCGGATGAGCAAATCAGGGTCGGGATTTCCTGCCGTGTAGAGCTGCTGGGTGAGACGGGATTCATCGATGTCGTCAGCCGCTAGTGATCCTTGTTCTACCTGCTGTGCCAGTTGCTGACACGCGTGCACGATTTCTAGGCGGCTACCGTAGTTAACTGCCACATTGAAGGTGACTGCTTGATTCTGAGCGGTCGCTGCGATCGCCTGTTCGATCTGCCTCTGCAGTGTGTCAGGTAGTGCGGAGCGATCACCCAGAAATTGTAGGCGTACACCTTCCTGATGCAGTTCTGCTAGTTCCTTACGCAACAGCCGCTCAAACAGTCGCATCAAAAACTCGACCTCAGTCAGAGGGCGCTGCCAATTCTCGGTCGAAAAGGCATAGACCGTCAGCATGGGGATGCCCCAATCTTTGCAGCAGCGCACCAAATCCTTCAGCACACGCGCGCCTTGACGGTGACCGGCGATGCGCGGCAGTCCTTGCTGCGTGGCCCAGCGCCCGTTGCCATCCATGATGAACGCGACATGGCGTGGTAAATGGGCTCGATCTAGATTTTCAGGAAGTCGCTTCATAAGTTGAAACCTATAGGAAGTTATGGGTGTGGCTTTGGGGGGTGGAGTCGGGGGAGATAGCGGAAAGGGAAAAAATTGGAGGAATAGGGTTAAGAATGATTCTCTGCTGAAAGAAAATCTCGGATTGACGTTATGAGGGCAGCTAATAATCCTTCTGGTGAGGACGGTAAGGCGAAGATGCGGGTCGGCATCAAGGGGATTGCCTGAGGATATTTCGCTGTCCTCAGACTCCATCGACCGCCGTCCTGGACCTCGCGGAAGGTGGGGGTTGGCGAGGTAGGTAAGTCGGCTGGGTTCAGTTTTATTTCGGTTGTGGCATCCAAAGCACGACCATAGATCAGCAGAAATAGCAGCGGTTTGGGGTAATCATCCGTGGGGAATAAAGATGAAGGGTGGAGCGACTACCTCTCAGGATGCTGGCCGAATAGGGATTCTAGATAGGTTGGTGTCAGGGTGCGATTCCAGAGCCAGAGCGATCGCATGACTTGGTCAAAGGTGTAGAGAAAGGTCAGTCGATTGGTTGACGACCACTGATCCCATGCCAGTTCATTCATCATGCGGCGCAGCGTGTGCAGCAGACTCCCCTGCGTTTCGCGGTAGCGGATTTTGCGTGCCATGGCCTTGCCCAGCGTCTGGCTGATTTTCAACAGCGAAGAATCGGTGTAGGCCCACAAGCCAAAGCCCCAGAACTTGGTCATGTGATTGACTTCGTCGATCAGCAGTTCAGCCAATGCCGTTTGCAGTGCTCCAGTGGTATGGGACATCATCCAGAGATACAAGCACGTGGCTCCATACTCAGTCGCAACTCGGTGCAGTCCGTGCCGGTACAGATTCTCGCGAGGGTCAATCGCGGGACGATAGGGACGTGCTGTATGGGGTTCAATTACAGGCCGCTCGCCACTCAACAACGTATAAATCTTGGCCAATGCTGGTGTGTGGCGCTTCTCCTCACGTTCCCACAACCCCACTTCTATCAATTCACCCGCTGAATCGACCTGACCGCCAACGAACTGGGCCATGCGGGGATACAGATTCTCCAAGTACTGACGGCTGCTTTGGGTATATCCTCGAATCGGTGCTTCTGTATTAATCGTCCCGTGCAGCAGGGCACAGAAAGTCTCCGGCTCAATTCCTACCAATTGTCCGACGTGAACCTCGCGCCAGTTGATGGCTCCCCAAGGTCTCACCGTCGGACATTCAAACTGGGCTGGCAACTCCTCCAAGCGATCGCGTAAGACCGCTTCATTGACATACCGCTCCGTCAACTGTCGGATTCGTTTCAGGATTTGCAACCGGTCGGCATGGACCTTCCATTCGCCCGCAAGATCAAGACTACGTAAGGTTGGCGCGATCGCATGTGTCATTTGGGTAACATGGTTTCGGGTCATTCCAACCCTATCCAGTGACCAATCCCTTGTCAGTTGGGCAAAGTCGGCATTCCAGCGATCCTCCCAAGACGGAAAAAGTCGGAAAACGTCATCGCGTCATAATTGCGACAGTATTGTCCGTAGAAACCGATATTTCTATTGGAGAGGACAAGGGGTAATAGGTAGTGGGTTCAGGGGAAAGGGCGAAGGGGAAAAGAGGAAAAGGGAAAGCAGAGAGAGCGGAGGAGGCAGAGGGAGAACTCAAAACTCAAAACTCAAAACCATTAACCACCAACCACCAGCGACGAACCAATTACCAAGAACGAAGAACCAAGAACGAAGAACCAAGAACCTACTAAAGATATGAGCGCAGAGGCTGTGTTAGAACTGGCAGACTCTTTGGTTGCGACGGCAACTGGGAAACACTTGACCGATCTGCAGTGCTTGATTCTGAAGGATGTCTGGCGACGTCAAACCTACAGTGAAATTGCTAATCGGCTGCGCTATACCGAAGGGCATGTGAAGGATGTGGCCTCGCAGCTTTGGCAGGCGCTTTCCCAAGCTCTGGATGAACGGGTGACGAAGAGTAACAGCCGCTCCGTGTTGGAGCGTTATCTCCAGACAAATCCGATGCAGCCTGCTTCAACCGTTTCAGACACGCTGGAGTCGCTGAATGAAATACCTGGATTTGTGGGGCGGGAAGGCGCGATCGCCCACCTCAACCAGCTGATTGCTCAAGGTCAGCGGACGATTGTGTTGCAGGGTGAAGGTGGCATTGGCAAGACGACTCTAGCGCAGCAATATCTGGAGCACCAAGGGTTTGAAACTATCTTAGAACTGCTGATGGCGAAGGAAACCGCTAACATCACGCCAGCGGAACAGGTGGTGGAGGAATGGCTGCGGCAAGATTTTCAGACTGAACCGGGGCAGGATTTTGGTGTAACGTTGGACCGCTTGAAGCGCCAGTTGCGGGAGCGGCGAGTCGGCATCCTGATCGATAACCTTGAGCCTGCATTAGACGCTAACGGACGCTTCTGGGCTAATCATTCTCGCTATGGGGATTTGCTGCGAGTGCTGTGTGACCCCAAGGGCAAAACGGTGACACTGCTGACGAGTCGCGATCGCCTCTGCGAACCTGGGGTTACCGTCACTCACTACCGTTTGCCAGGGCTGAGTTTTGATACGTGGGCGCTATTTTTTGAGCAACAGGCGATCGTGTTTAGCCCGGTAACGCTGGCTGCCATGCATCGGGCCTATGGTGGCAACGCCAAGGCTATGAATATTCTCTGTGGCGCGATTAGCGGTGACTTCGAGGGGGATGGCAATGCCTACTGGCAAGATAACGGAGCCGATCCTCTCACGGCGCTGGACTTGAAGAATCTAGTCACCAGTCAAGTCACCCGTCTGCAGGCACTGGATGCCGATGCCTATCAGCTATTTTGTCGGCTGGGAGCCTATCGCTATCAGGATGTCCCCCGCATCCCGACGGAGGGACTGTTGGCCCTGATGTGGGATATCGACCCGGCACGTCATCGTCAGGTGATCACTTCGCTGCGGAATCGATCGCTGGTAGAAAGTCATAAGGGCCGTCACTGGCTGCATCCGGTGGTGCAGGCAGAGGCCCTGGAGCGGCTGCGTCCCAGTCCTGACTGGCACAAGACGCACACCCAAGCCATTCAGTTCTGGACCCAGGGCGTTGAGCAAATTACGTCGATTACCGAAGCAACCCAGGCATTTGAAGCCTATTATCATGCGCTAGCAATCGCGGATTACAGCGCCGCTGCCGAAGTTTTGCTAGACAGTCGTCATAATCAATGGGGGCAGCACCTGACACTGGGCAGCACGCTTTACCGCATGGGACTATTGCAGCCTGTGGTAACAGCAATTCCTAAGCTGTTGCCACACTTACCCGAAGACCAGCGCACTAGCGAACTGCGCAACATTCTGGCCGACGTGTATTGGATTTCAGGCCAAATTCACGCTGCGATCGCGACCCAAGAGCAGGCCCAAGCCATTGCCTGCCAGGGCTTGAAAGCCGTCCTCAGTCAAGCCACAGCGGATGCTCGCCAGCTGTATTACTGGCGCATGTTAGAGGTGGATGCGTTGCTCAGCTTGGGGCTATATCACCTTGACCTCTGGGAACTCACCGAAGCCGCCCGCTATTTCCAGGCGGTTATCACGGCTGCCCGGGGCACAGCGCATCAGGGATGGGCAGACAAAGCCTCACTGTGCTTGGCCTTAGTAGCCTCCTACGGGGTGAGTCATGACACCGAAGCCGCCGCTGCCGCCCCTTATCGCTTGGCAGAAACGTTAGCCGAGCAGGCATCGCGAACGATCGCCGATATTTCACGACCTGAGTACACCGGACGCTTCGCCTTCTTCATTCAACTCTTGGCCCAGACCTACACAAATCTCGGCAATTCAGGCCGTGCTAGTGAACTTTACGAGCGGACGATCGCCTTTGCGGAAGCGAGTCACTACGTTCAAGTCAAGGCCAAGGCGCTGGTGGGTTTGGGCACTTTGTCGCGACGGCAAGGCCAGGCAGAGCAGGCCATTACTGCCATCAAAATGGCCCTGGAATTGCTGGAAGACTTGGGTGCTAAAGGCGATCTGGCCGAAGCCCATTACCAAATCGGATTGACCTATCAACATCAAGGCGAACCCGCGATCGCCCACATTCACTTCGCAACTGCCGTGCAATACTTCACCGAGATTCAAGCACCGCGACAGGTCGCGAAAGTGCAGGCGGCTCAAGGGAGATAGAAGGCAGGAGGCCGTTAGTGGGTGGTGGGTAGTAGGTAGTGGCTATTCCCTATTCCCCCTACTCTCCTACCCTTCCACTCGCCACCGTTCCCTACTCGAATAGGCTAAAGTACCTCAGAGCTATCAGAGCACTAGGCGTTTATGGTTGAGAAGTAGTCGCGTCATTTTGGGGCGGCTTTTAGTGGAGTATTCAGCGACGGCTCTATGCAGTATCAATTTCGCTTCATCAGCTTGATGACATTCTCTCTACTGGTGTCTTCAGGTTTGTTTGGGATGGCTGCGATCGCTCCCCCGATGCTCACTCCTTTAGCCCTGGCGCAAGCAACCGACACAGCAGCTACGCTCCGTCAAGAAGGCAGGCGACTGCACTATGCGGGGCAAATATCGGCAGCCCTCGTCACCCTAGAGCAGGCGTTGGCACAAGCCCAGCAAACCGGCGATCGTGCCAGTGAAGCCGCCACCTGGATTGCTATTGGGGAAACGAACGTTTCTGCTGATGAGGATGCTGCTGCTGCCGAAGCCGCTCAGCTGGCGCTGGCGCTGTATCAAGATCTGGGCGATCGCGCAGGTGAAGCGGCGGCGCTGCGGATTTTATCTTTCACTCAATATGAAGACACACCCAACGAAACCGCGATCGCTACCCTGCAGCAAGCGATAGATCGCGCGAATGAATTTGGATCGCCCGTTCAGCAGGGCATTCTTCAGGCTGATTTAGGCTCTTATCGCATTCTCCTGCAAGAGTATGAGGCAGGACTCGACCATCTCAACGAAGCGCAGCGACTGCTGACGGCTGAACCAAATTCGGTGTATGAGACACAGCTACGAGAGTATTATCAGCCTTTGATTTTGGCGTTCACAGGGTTTGCCCAGTATCAGCTAGGCTCTGCCGACACAGCACTGGCCAGTTTGAACGAGGCGATCGCGATCGCCGAAACGAACAACAATCCCTACGGTGAAGCGATCGCGCATTTCTTCAAAGGCAACATTCGGGCTGAGCGAGAAGACTTGGATGGGAGTATCCGGAGCTATCAGCAAGCCGCCGAGCTGTTTGCGGTTGTCGGCAATCTTAAAGCCCAGTACAACACGCTGACTTCAGTTGGCAGCACCCTCTTCAGTCAAGCGAATGAGTATCGAGACGGTGGTCTTACAGATGAGGCGATCGCGGCCTATCAGCAGTCTATTGACACCTACGAAGAGGCGCTACAATCTGCCGAAGCACTAGCCGATCCACTGCTGTCAGTCCAGGCCCTTAATGCCATTGCAACGGCCTCTGTTTCTAGTATGCAAGTGCTACAGGCAGAGGCCAATCGCTTAGTGCAGGCAGAGTCCTTTGCTGCAGCCCATAAGGCTATTGACCAGGCAATTGAATCAGGGCAACAAGGCATTCAGCCTGCACTAGACGCTCTGGCTTTAGCCCCTCGCCACCAAAACGAGAACTGGACGCAGCAGAGTTATGTCGCTGTTCACCTCGCTCACACGGTGCTCGGCCAGTCCTACGAAAACAAAAGCCGTATTTATCTCGCAGAGGGCGACTTTGAGCCGAGTCTGACGCTCTATCAAGAGGCGCTCGGCTGGTATGAGACAGCCCTAAGCCACGGCGTGGAATCAGGCGATGCCGCAATTGTGGCCCAAGCACAGCTGAATGTCGCCCTGGCAAACAACGGTATTGGACAGGTCCTCAACACCCTGGAACAGTATGAGGCCGCCATCGCGTCGGCTCAAATGGCGCTTGACCTGACTCAGCAAGTCCCGGCCCGTGGATTGACTCTATTGGTCCTGACAAACCTGCATCAAAACTACTTAGATAGTAGTGAGGCTGCTGAAGCTAATGGTGACTGGGAATCAGCTTTAGCGGCTGCGGAGGAAGCGTTGGCCTATGCTCAGCAGTCGCTGGCACTGGCGGAGGCACCGCTAGACGTGCCGAGCGAAATGCCTATACCCGATGCTGGCCTTGTGGAGGAGGCGGATCGCCAGTACTGGATCGAGGCCTCGCTGACGTCGCTTTGGGTCTACTTCAGCCAGATTGGGTTTATTCACGACGAACTGGGCGACTTTGGCCAAGCCATCGAGGCTCATGAGCAGGCATTGGCCGTAGCCGAACGGCTAGAAGCACCCAGCCCCTTATTTTTGAGTACGAGTAGTATTTCTGGGCTACAGGTGCAGTTAAGTCAATACCAACCAGCACTTGCTAATGCCGAGCAAGCTGTCACCCTTGCCGACGCGACGAACGACAGCGAATTTGTCATGCTAGCTCGCTTGAGCTTGGCCAAAATTTATGACGATTTAGGGCGCTATCCGGAAGCGATCGCGACTTACAACGAGTTGCTGAGCTTAACGCAAGAACAGAATCTCCTGGCCCGTGAAGGCACGATTTTGAATAACCTGGGCACTATCCTGACGCTGCAGGGAGACTACAGCGCTGCTCTGGCAAACTTTGAACAAGATTTAACCCTCATGCGCACCATTCGCACTGAACTGCAGGCCCCTGACGCCCTCGATCAGCTGGAGCAGTACTGTTACCTGTCAGCGACTGACACCCGTTTTGTCGGCAACCTCAGTGATGAAGCGACTAATGTGGCGCTCGCCGCCTATGCGGCCTTTTTAGAAGGCGAAAGAAGCGAATACGTTCGAGACCTATGTATTGACTCAACCTGGAATTCCGAACTGAAAAGTCTGAACAATATTGCGACGGTCTATGACAATCAAGGCCGCTATCAGGAAGCACTGAAGCTGTATGAACAGTCGCTGGAAATTGCGCGGCAAGACGGCTATCGCTACGACGAAGCCACCGTTCTGAGCAACATGGGGACGCTATATCACAATCAAGGCAACTATCACCAAGCCTTAGAAATCCATCAGGAAGTGCTGGCCATTCGTCAGGACTTGGGCGATCGCGGCGGTGTTGCTCAGAGCCTCAGTGAGCTAGGCACCGTCTACAACGGTCAGGGACGCTACCGCGAAGCCCTCGATGCATATGAAGAGGCACTGACCTTAGTACAGGAAATTGGACTCACCCCGTTAGAGCCAGCTTTTTTAGGCAACATCGGCACCGTTTACAGCGAACAGGGACGTTATGAAGTGGCTCAGGCAAACTACGAGCAGTCCTTAGCGTTAGCAGAAAACTTAGGATTTTTACCCGATCAGGCAACGCAGCTGAAGAACTTGGGCGTTTTGGATGCCCAGCGCGGTAACTACACGCAAGCTCTAGACTACGCTGAGCAGTCCCTTGCTATCTACCGCGAGATCGGAGCCCGCACAGGCGAAAGTGCCGTTCTTGAAGATGTTGGCTATCTTTACCAATCGCAGGGCAATTTTGCCGACGCACTGGCGGTTCATCAGGAGGCGCTGGCGATCGTGCAGGCGCTGGCCGATTTGGATGGCGAAGCTTACGCCCTGCTGGCACTGGGCAGCACCTACGAACGCTTAGGACAGTACGACCAGGCATCCGGCTCCTACCAGGATGCCCTCACCATTTTTGAGACAATTGGCAGTGTCGCCGGGGAAGCCGATGCTCTGAGTTCTTTAGGCAACGTGGCCGAGCAGCAGAGTCAGTACGCCGATGCTCTCAGCCTCTATGAGCAGGCGCTGGCGATTCATCAGGCATCGGGCAGCGTCGAGGGCGAAAGTGCTGTACTTATCGATATCGGTTTCGTTCAGCGGTGGCTGGGTAACTTTGCCGCCGCTGAAACGGCCCTGCAGCAGTCTCTGCAGGTACAGCGGCAGATTGGGGCCAGAGCGAATGAGGGGGTCACGCTCACAGGGCTAGCGCTCGTGCGGGATGAACAGGGAACGACCCCAGAAGCTCTGGATTTGTTGCAGGAGGCCCTGGCACTCCATCAGGAACTAGGCGATCGCCCCAATGAAGCCGCGACCCTGAGCGATATGGGACAGCTGCTGGCTGAGCAATCGCAGCCTGAACTCGCCATTGCCCTCCTGAAGCAGTCCGTGAATCTGTATGAGTCCATCCGGGGTGATTTGCGATCGCTCGATACGGACCTACAAGCGTCCTATACCGACTCAATTGCCGATACCTACCGCACCCTGGCCGATTTGCTGCTGTCACAGAACCGCATTTTGGAAGCCCAGCGTGTCCTCGATTTGCTGAAGATCCAGGAACTGGATGACTATTTCCAAGATGTGCAGCGTAGTGCTGAAACGGCTAGCGGCGTCGATTTTTGGCAGGTTGAAACCGACTTATTGGCCCTCTATCAGCAAGTTGTTGATCAGGCAGCGGAACTGCAGGTATTGGAGGACAAATCTCCTGAGTCGCTGACGGATTCGGAAAAGCAGCGGTTGGCTGAACTGCAGGCCGCGCGCGATCAGGCGGAAGGGTGGTTCTATGACTTTTTGGATGATCCCACCGTCATCACAGCCGTAGACCAAATCCGTACCAACAGCCGCGGCCAAAACCTGGAGCCTGAGAATTTCCCCGATTTAGCCAACAACCTGCGCCTGCTGCCGCAAAAAACTGCCGCCTTTTACCCCCTGATTTTGGAAGATCGACTGGAACTGGTGCTGGTGCTGCCCGAGGGGCCTCCCCTGCGGTACCCAGTAGAGGTGTCCTCACAGGCGTTGAACCAAGCGATCGTCAACTTTGGCCAAGCCCTAAAAACCCCTTCTAGCGACATTCAACCCCTGGCTCAGGAACTGTACAGCTGGCTGATTGCGCCGATGTCGGCCCAGCTTGAGCAGGCTGGCATCGAAGCCCTCATCTACGCTCCCGATGGTGCCCTGCGTTACATTCCCCTCGCCGCCTTGCATGACGGTGAGCAGTATCTGGCCCAGCGCTTCAACATCAGCCACATTACGGCAGCTTCTCTAACCGACCTGAATGTGCAGCCCCAACCGCAGGAACGCCAACTGTTGGCAGCTGCCTGTGCCGACTGCGAGTTCACTATTAACGTTGGCGATACGCAGTTTGATTTTCCTGACTTACCGTTTACCGAAGTTGAAGTCAAGACGCTGGCGGAGCAGGTTGCGGGCGTTGATATTCTTCTCAACCAAGAGTTCAATGCCAGTTCGCTCAACAATCTGTCTAGCTATGACGTGGTGCATTTGGCCACCCATGCCGCGTTTGTCACGGGCTCACCGGATGAATCCTTTATTGTGTTTGGCAGTGGCGAAACCATTAGTCTGCGGGACATCAAGCGTGAGTGGACGCTAGACAA
>JBCBJE010000005.1:0-20974 GCA_038523735.1 Cyanobacteria bacterium J06626_18
GGTTCGCCCATATTTACCGTCACAGTGCCATCTGGTTGGATGGTTGGTGTGATTATTCCAGCCAGCGTATGAATTTTATACGTCTTGAGGATGTCTAATGGCTCGCTGTCTCGCCAAGTTCATGACTGAGCTAGAAACAACAGACAACGAGCCATTAGACATCCTCAAGACGTATAAAATTCATACGCTGGCTGGAATAATCACACCAACCATCCAACCAGATGGCACTGTGACGGTAAATATGGGCGAACCATTGCTCTTAGCCAACGAGATTCCCACAACTCTTGTATCGGCGGATCAACACGTCATCAATCAGCCTTTGGAGGTCGCAGACAGGCAGTGGCGTGTCACGTGCGTCAGCATGGGTAACCCTCACTGCATCACGTTTGTGGACGATGCCTCTACCATCGACTTAACTCAGCTCGGCCCCCCGTTTGAACATCATCCCGCGTTTCCCCAACGCATTAATACCGAATTCATTGAAGTGATGAGCCGTGATTATCTCAAAATGCGTGTGTGGGAACGCGGCGCAGGCGCCACTCTTGCTTGCGGAACCGGAGCCTGCGCCTCAGTCGTAGCTGCTGTCTTAACTGATCGTAGCGATCGCACCACCACTGTTGAACTCCCCGGCGGTCCCCTTAAGATTGAATGGTCAGCTACCGATAATCACGTCTATATGACTGGTCCGGCTGAGCGAGTATTTACAGGCGTGATGGAGTAGGAGAGTGGAAGGGTAAAAGAGCAGGAGGGTAAGGGGAAGAGGGCGAGATGAGTGGGAAGACGCGGCGACGGGGGAGAAAGGGGAAAGGGGAAAGAGAATCCGTAAGGGCGAGGTATTTGGCCCGTATACTTACCACTCATCAAGACTCTATGCTCCAAATGCCTCGCCCCAACTCAGCCAACCACCATCAACGTAGGGCTTTGCCCTTCCCGCAGGGTAGAACGAACAACCAATAGCGAATAACCAAGAACCAAAAACAAACCAAAAACAAAATCTTATGATCGATCTCCGCAGTGATACCGTGACTCAACCCACACCCGCGATGCGTCAGGCGATCGCCCAAGCGACTGTTGGCGATGACGTGTTGGGTGATGACCCAACGGTGAATGAACTGGAAGCAACCGTAGCAGCACTATTGGGCAAGGAAGCGGCGGTTTACAT
The DNA here is from genome assembly GCA_038523735.1 of Cyanobacteria bacterium J06626_18. Lineage (GTDB taxonomy): Bacteria > Cyanobacteriota > Cyanobacteriia > Phormidesmidales > Phormidesmidaceae > SIO1E4. The sequence goes on from JBCBJE010000005.1 coordinate 1,163, forward strand.
GCCGTCGGGAACGATGACGAATCAGGTGGCGCTACGGGCACACACAGAACCAGGCGATGAGATTGTCCTAGAAAGTCAGGCACATATTTATTACTACGAGTCGGGTGCTCCGGCAGCACTCTCGGGGGTAATGTGTCGGCTGGTTGAGGGCAACTACGGCATCTTCACAGCAGCTGATTTACAGGCAGTACTGCGACCTGAGGATGAGCACTTTCCTCGGACCAAGCTAGTGTGTTTGGAAAATACACACAATCGCGGTGGGGGAAGAATCTTTCCACTCGCAACGATCCAGGAAATTGCTGCAGTATGTCAGACCCAGGGGCTGAAGCTACACCTCGATGGAGCTCGATTTTGGAATGCCTGTGTCGCCACAGGCATTTCTGAAGCAGAGTACGCAGCACCTTTTGACACCATCAGCGTGTGTTTCTCGAAAGGTCTCGGGGCGCCAGTAGGTTCGGCGTTGGTGGGATCCCACGAGCTAATTCAACGAGCGCGGCGGTTCCGTAAGATGTTTGGCGGCGCCATGCGGCAGGCCGGTATTTTGGCAGCGGGAGCGCTGTATACTTTGCAGCACCATCGCGATCGCCTCGCCGAAGATCATGCCAATGCCCAACGTCTCGCTGTAGGATTGCAGCAAATCAACGGCATCGCAATCAATCCTGCCGACGTACAGACAAACCTGGTCTATTTCCAAACGCCGACAGTCGCAGCGGCTGATTTGGCTGCCAAGTTAACAGCGAAAGGGGTAGGTGTTTTGTCTACAGGCACCCACAAGCTACGAGCCGTCACCAATTTGATGGTGAGTCAGTCTGATATTGATGAAGCTCTGCATCGAATTCAGGAAGCCATGCAGGAGCTGCGATTGCCTTCAGCCACGCCGGCCCGCGCAATGGTCTCAGCCAGTCGATCGACCTACTAGATCCCAGGGTTCTCGTGGCCAGCTCCCAGGATTCTTCTATCAACCTCCAGAACTGTTGGCGAGACACAAGAACCCTAGGATCTTGGCTAACTCAGCTACTGCGTCTTCATCCAGGTCAAACACTTCTCCATCTGCTGATGTATCGTTTCAACATCCGCATGATAGCGGCGTCCATGCCCTGGCAAGACCCACTCGAAACTGTACGCAGCCAACTTCTCCATCGACTCGATTTGCTCAGCCCAGGAATACCAGCAAGCGCGACGGAAGGCATATAGATGTTGGAGCTGGGGTGACCAAGCTAAGTGATCGCCAGTAAACAGAAAGCGGTTTTGGTAAAGCAACACAGTATGACCGCGCGTGTGACCCGGCACTGGCAAGATCGTCATATCGGCGGCAACGTGAATCGGATCAGAACCTATGAGCGGCATCTCAACATCAGCCGTTGATGAACTCATATCATCCCGGTGCAGGAGGCGATCGCAACCAAAATGTTCGTGAAAGGCTTGATGGTCGGCTACATCATCACGATGGGTAAGGTACAGATACCGGACACCTCCCAGCGCTTCTAGGCGTTTGACTAGCGGTGCCGCAAAGCGAGGCGAGTCTACCAGAATATTGCCTTCAGGTCGCTGGATGAAGTAGCTGGCCGCGCCGTAGGACTTTTCGGAGTGGTAGCCGCAATGGTAGATGCCGTCCGTCACTGGAATCGGCAAGCTAGCCTGGGCCGCTTTCATATCAGCAGGGGACGTCACGGTGCCGATGGAGGCGGTGGGGCAGGCGAGGAGGGCTTGCAGAGCAGCGAGGCGATCGCGCTCGGTCGCGGGCTGATGAAACACCACCGACTGCCCGTCCACACGGGAGTAGACCGCAGGAGCCATCCAGCGGCAGGTATCACAATCAATGCAGGAACTGTCGACATAAATGTCACCATCGACGTTTTGCGATCGACGGGCCTTGCGGTGAGCCATTATCCCTTTTCTGCCAGTGATGTAGAAATAATTTGAATTTATCGTGGGTTATTTTCGATTGTAACAATCTTGTGGCGTCAACCAATTAGGTTAGCTCACGCATAGACTGATTAGATTTTTATTAGATTTTTCTAAATATCAGAGTGAGCTTAATTTATCTCAAAGCTTTCCGGGTTTGTTACTGATAAAAAGAAAACAATTAGTAGACATCGTAAATATAGCCCTAGATCGTGATGACAGACGTTCAGTCGTTCTCGAAACTGTCAACTAAGTTAGGCCATTTACTTCAGTGGAAAGAAGCATTATTTGAAAGCTCTCCTGGAAATTAGAATAAATGTATAGTCTAGAAAAGTTTACTAAATCTGATATGTGCCGTTGTTCAGTCACGCTCCGTAATATGGAGTCTAGGCGACAGACAATGGAAGAAACGGCTAACCGGATTGTACGCTATATCTACGAGAATTTTGTTGAACTTAACACGGACAAAAAAGCGTGTGCTCTAGTTCGTTTTTTCAAGACTCATCCCTACGAAGAACTTGATAAAAATCTTCAAGGACAGGCTCAGTCTATTCTAGGGAGTCGGTTTATTCCCGCGCGGACAAAATGTCTCACCTTGTTGGCAACGGCTGGTGATGAGCCGCATTGGAACTACCGGCAGGGGTCTACTGGACATCAGGCAATCCCATTGATCGATAAAAATTTTGTTGACCGAGCACCCATGATCTCACAGCTCATTCAGCAGTTTGGCTTAAAAATCAGTACTGTAATTGACACCAATCCAGCCTTAATTACCAAGGTGCCTCATAAAGCTTTTAATGTCTTTTATATTCCTGAGGCGTTAGGCAGTCCCCATATCCCAGCTCAAGAAAAATTTGTCATGCCTTATCAAGTAAAGTCGGTTTTAGGATTTGGGGGAATGCTGCCTTCCAAAGAGCTGTTTTCGGTTATTTTGTTTAGCAAAGTTGCCATTCCCCAAGAAACAGCCAATCATTTTCGATGGGTTTCAGCTTATGTTCGGATTGCAATTGAGTGCTGCACTCGGGATAACATTTTTGTGCCTGAGCATTCTCAAGCATCCACACCTAAGTTGAGGAAATAGCACCTTGAAGCACTAAATCCCTAATTCCAATAGTAGTGAGTACTAAGTTTACAAATCTAAAATCAAAATTCACTAGCTTTAGAGCACCTTTGAAAATAACAAAAACAGTATGAGCCAAGGATATCGACTTCAGGGATGAGATGAGGTGTCTTCGACGATCGCTTGGAAGCGGAGAGTGTGGCGAATATCTTCGAAGGTGGCATCGGCTTGGGCTTGAGCCTTGAGGGTAGGAACAACGACGATCGCACACTCTAATGCCGTCAACGCGGGCTCCGTATCACCCTGTAGCGCGTGGCAGGCCGCTTTGCCATACCAAACTTCGGCGACATCTTTACTATTGCCATTGCTGAGCTGCAGCACAGCATCGTAAGCGGCAATCGCTCCCATCCAATCACCTCGCTTTTGCAAAATCTGCCCCTTCCGAAACCGTGCCTGCGAGAAATCAGGTTTGAGTTCCAAGGCAGTCTCATAGTCTGCTAAGGCGGTATCCCATTGCCCCAGTCCAGCCTGGGCATTCCCTCGATTGAACAAAGCCAGATGGTCTTCCGGACGCAGGGCAATCGCTTCATTCAGTGACGCGATCGCAGCCTCATACTGCTGAGCTCGCGTCAGTGCTGTACCCTGCCCCGCCCATGCTTCATAGGAATCGGGTTTTAGCTGGGTGGCAAACTGGTAAGCACTGGCAGCTTCATCGTAGCGCTGGAGCAGCATCAGCATTGAGGCTTTCGTGAACCAGGCTTCGTAGAGTTCGGGGCTGAGCTGGATGGCGCGATCGTATGACTCCACCGCATCGTCGTAGCGGCTCTCGAAGAAAAAGGCATTCCCCTGCTTGAGGTAGTCCGTGGCACTGAAGTTCACCTGAGGAATCGCATTTTTCAGACTTTCCAGAAGAGCCGTGAGGTTGCCCAACCGGGGCTGTGCTTCCGGGGGAAGCTGCTCTGACATGGATAGCGGCAGCAGGTTGGTCAGCTCCTGAATGGTCTGGTCTTTGATCTGCTGAGCATCTGACACCATCGTTTCCAACTGAGTCGCTGTTTGCGACTTGAGGAGCTCAATTTCTTTGTTGGCAATCCGCGTCTGCGTTTTCAGTTCATTCAGCACCGCCTGCGCTTCCGACACCATTTCCTGCACCTGCCGCAGTGAGGTCTTTTTGAGGTCTTCGATTTCAGCGATCGCATCCAATTTTTGCTGCTTCAACTGGGTAAACACCTCTTTTTCCAGCTGGACTCTTACCTCACTCACCAATTCACTCACCACGCTCCGACGTAGCAGCCAGACTCCCAGGGCAGCTAATAGGGGAATAAACGTTAGCGTCGCGAGGACGATATTGAGCAGCGTGGCAGTGCCGTTAAAAACACGATCGACCTCCACTTCAATGCGGTCTTGAATTTCTGGGCTGTTGCTAATGCGATCATCGATAAACCGCTTGAAGCGTTTTTCGGTTCGCAGATCTTCTAGTTCTTGGCGCTCCTGAGGTGTCAAGTCATCTGTATTGATAATTTTAGGCGTAACAGACTGGGCCCAAGCTGACGGAGTGTGCCCTATCGCCAGCCACAAAGATAGGATGGTCAGGAGCGCGATCGCAGTCCTTTGCAATCTGTCTCGAATTCTACCTACCCAGGACGCTAATACTGCCCACATAAATCCTCTCTGATAGACCGCTAACCCTACAATCGATGAAGTGCATACAGCTAAAACTTCAAGCACCTGTAGCGTCATCGCGAATGGATGAATAATAATCGACTAATTCTCTTCCAGCGGTCCTCAGTTCCAGCAGTCCTCAGTCACACCAAGCCCCTTTTGCCACCCTACGACTCATCCACCCATCCCCCCCGCGCCTCCCCCTCCCGTCCCATAATCTGCCACAATCGATCCTGGATTTAGGGAACAGAATTCGTGAAATTCGCATTTATCATTGACCCCATTCATCGGCTGGACCCAGGGCACGACACCAGTGTGGCCCTGATGGAAGCTGCTCAGACCCTAGGCCATGAAATTTGGATTACCCAAGCAAACCAACTCGGTGTGGAAGCCGGTAAAGCGACTGCTCGCATGCAGCCTCTCACGCTCAAGCCCGTAACCTTCACGGACGGCCACTGGGTAGCAGAAAACGATTGGTACAGTTTGGGGGCAATAGCGCACCTCTCATTGGAAACCATGGACGCGGTTTTCATGCGGACCGACCCACCTGTCACGGTTCCCTACTTATACGCCACTTACATCCTTGACTACATCAACCCTACAAAAACGCTGGTTGTGAACTCCCCTCAGGGCATCCGCGCTGCCAACGAAAAGATGTATGCATTGCAGTTCACACAGGCCATCCCTGAGACACTTGTGAGCCAAGACAAAGCTGTCATCCAGGAAACGGTAAAGCGATGGGGACGAGCGGTGCTGAAACCGTTGGGCGGCAAAGGTGGCGAAGGTATCCTGTTTTTGGAAACGGGCGATCGCAACTTCAACTCGATGATTGAAATTAGCACCGGGCAAGGCCGTGAACCGGTAATGGTCCAAACCTATCTACCAGAGGCCAAGGACGGCGACAAACGCATTATCCTACTGCACGGAGAACCTATTGGCGCAGTCAATCGTATCCCCACAGGAAACGAGTTTCGGGGCAATATGGCCGTGGGGGGTCGCAGTGCTAAGGTCGGGATCACAGAGCGCGATCGCGAGATTTGTAGCCAACTTGCTCCCACGCTGCGCCGCGATGGTCTAGTCTTCGTAGGTATTGACGTCATTGGTGGCTATTTAACCGAGGTGAATGTCACTAGTCCTACCGGTATCCGCGAAATTGATCGTCTAGACAACGTCAGCCTGGGGCAACAGGTCATAAATTGGGTTACCCATCAGCAGCAAACACAGAGACCAGGCTAGAGCAAATCTTGTGTCGCCAGTCCTAAGGTCCTTTACTGAGTTCCTTGGCCATAGAGAATCAAGTAGAGAGGTAAATACGGTGAATCAACGTCGAATTATCCTTCCCCGACGGTTTGGACGTCGGAAATTTGTTCAATACGGGTCCTTAGCAGCAGGCGCAGGTATCTTAGCCGCCTGTGGCAGTAGTACCACAATTGAGTCTCCCACGGATGCTGCGCCCGACGATACAGCGGCAACGCCAGCAGAAGATACTTCTGCCAGTGGTGAACTGACCCAGGTGACCTATGGCACCAACTGGTATGCTCAGGCCGAGCACGGCGGCTTTTATCAAGCGGTCGCGACTGGTATCTACGAGGAGCATGGCCTCGATGTCACCATCGAGATGGGTGGCCCTCAGGTCAATGGCACTCAGCTCCTCATGGGGGGTGCCGTGGATTTCTTCATGGGATATGGTTCTGACGCTCTTCAGGCGATCGCCGAAAGCATTCCTAAAGTCACCGTGGCATCTATTTTTCAGAAAGATCCTCAAATTCTCATAGCTCACCCCGACCAAGGGATTGCCAACCTAGAGGATTTACAGGGTAAACCTATCTTCATTTCGGCGGCGGCAAACGTGACTTACTGGCCGTTTCTGGCCGCGAAGTATGGTTTCACCGAAGACATGAAGCGAACCTATGATTTCAATCCAGGGCCCTTCTTAAACGACACAAACTCGGTGCAGCAAGGCTATCTGAGCTCAGAACCCCTGACTATCGAGAAGGAAGGCGGCTTTGCACCCGTCGTCTTTTTGTTAGCAGACTACGGCTACGATCCTTACTCCACCACGATTGAAACCCGTCGCGAGTTAGTCGATAGCGACCCTGACCTTGTGCAGCGCTTTGTCGATGCCTCCATCAAAGGCTGGTACAGCTACCTAGAAGACGATCCAACCCCCGGCAATGACCTCATCAAAGAAGCCAATCCTGAGATGACCGATGAGCAAATTGCCTACGGGATTGAGAAGATGAAGGAGTACGGCATTGTCGTATCTGGCGATGCCGAAACCCAAGGCATCGGTGCTATGACCGACGCTCGCTGGAAGTCCTTCTTTGACACGTTGGTAGAAGCCGAAGTTGCCAGCGCCGATATGGACTACACCCAGGCCTTCAGCCTCGATTTTGTGAATAAAGGCGCAGAGTATTACAGAGGGTGAGAAAGTGATGGGGTAGTGGGTTGAGGGGAAAGGGGGCATAGGGGGACGCGGACAGGGGAAAGACCATCACCCACTACCCATTCCAACAACCAACCATCAACAAATAACCAAAAACCAAGAACCACTCTACGGCTTCACAAACTCCGACGGGCTGCGGAAATTCTCAACTGGCACATCAACTAGGGCTTGCTCCATGAAGTCGCGCCAGACGGGAGCAACTAGGGTACCACCGGTAGCACCGGACCCCATGGGTGCGTAATTATCGTTGCCGACCCAAACTGCCGTTGCCATTTGCGGTACGTAGCCAACGAACCATACATCACGCTGTGAATCAGTTGTGCCCGTTTTACCCGCAGCAGGACGGCCAATTTGAGCGCGCGTGCCAGTACCCCGTGCAATTACACCCTGCAGGACATCTGTCAGGGCAGCCGTGGCCCAGGGGTCCAGAATCAACTGCGGCTTGGGCGTGTTATCCAGCAGAATATTCCCGTTGCTATCCGTCACCTGCACGATGAAGGTTGGGTCGGAGTGCCAGCCATTACTAGCAAACGTGGCGTATGCCCCCGCCATTTCCATTGGTGTGAGATCCACTGACCCCAACGGCAGCGAAATAACCGGATCCATGGGACTCTCGATCCCCAACAAGCGTGCGATCTCAATGATGCGATCGACCCCGACAGATTGTCCTATCGTCACCGCAGGCACGTTTCGTGAAAGCTCTAATGCCTTGCGGATTGGAATGCTACCCATGAAGCTACCGTCGTAGTTTTTGGGCGTGTAGTATTCATAACCGTCTGGATAGCTGACAGGGCTATCCTGAATAACCGTGTCTGGTGCGTAGCGGCCTGAAGCAAATGCCGCATAGTAGACGAAAGGTTTGAAAGACGATCCCGGCTGGCGCTGGGCTTGCACCGCTCGGTTGAATTGGCTGGTTGTATAGTCAACCCCGCCAACCATGGCTTTCACAAAATGGGTCCGGGGATCAATTGCAACTAATGCCATTTGATCCGCGTATACCTGCCGATTTACCCAAGCATGGTTACGCTGGACCGTTTCCTCGGCCATACGCTGCATATTGAGGTCAATGGTGGTTTGTATCCGCATCCCTCCTTTCAATACAGACTCTTTACCTAATGTCTCCTCCCGCTCTTGCTCAACTGCTTCAGTTACGTAGGGTGCAACACTCGTACGAAATGAGGTGACTTCGCCAACCAGCAACGGTTGAGTCTTCGCAGCGGCTTCTTCCTCTGCGGTAATCCATCCCAGTTGTCGCATGCGGCCTAAGACTGTCGCCTGTCGTTGCTTGGCCAGGGCGTAGTTCACAAATGGGCTATAGCCCTCAGGTGCCTGAATCAGTCCCGCCATCATCGCCGCTTCGGCCAGCGTCAAATCCGCAGCCGATTTGTTGAAATAGCTTTGAGCAGCAGTCTCTACCCCGTAGGTATTGTGTCCCCAATAGACCTGATTTAGATACATTTCTAAAATCTGGTCTTTCTCAAAGATTTGCTCCAAGCGCAGCGACAGAACTGCTTCCGCCACCTTACGACTCACCGATCGCTCTGGCGTCAAAAAGAGGTTTTTCACCAGCTGCATGGTGACCGTAGAGCCCCCTTCCACCGTAGACCCGGCCTGGAAGTTTGCCAAAAAAGCACGACCAACACTACTGGGATTAATGCCCTGGTGGGAGTAAAAATAACTGTCTTCAATCGCCAATACAGCCCGCTTCAGCTCGGGAGAAATTTCATCTAGGTCAACAACTTCACGATTGGCTTCGTCGTGCAAGCTATAGAGCAGTGTCCCATTGATGTCGTAGATGTAGCTGGTCTCGCTGGGCAAATAGTTGCGCAGCACACGGACATCCGGTAGATTGCGAAAGCTAATCGCGAGCCCGACCAGCCCCCCTGCAGCAATCGAGCTAACCAGCATCGTTGTACCTAAGAGGGTAGCCACCGTAATCTGACCCACATCTTGAACAAACTTGATGACGTCAGTGGTAAAAGGATTCGAGCGTGCGGCTTGGCGTTTGGGGATCGTATTAGTAGACACGTCTAAGAATGACTTTTATTGCAGGGTGGATGAGGCAGCGGTTTTGAAATTATAGAAGCTGGGCTTCTAAGCGGTAGAAATGTTCCGTTTGGCAACAGAATAAAGTAACTAGCCTTAGCCTGCCACTTATTTGTTAGATCTGGGTGGATCGGCTGCGATCGCTGAGTACAGATCAGAGCTAGATAAAACGCAATAATTGGGTTGATTGAGAGAATCGTGACTTCTATGGCGCAAATTCCAGACGCATTTCAATGGATTTATCGGGGCGTTACGGAGGTCTTTCCGGATCAGCCAGATACCGATGATGTTCAACAGAACCTCTTGGCTCGTTTACAGGCGAGCGATCGCCCCCTCCGGATAAAACTGGGGATTGACCCAACGGGTTCCGAAATTCACGTGGGCCACAGTATTCCCGTTCGCAAGCTACGGGCTTTTCAGGATGCTGGCCATACCGCTGTTCTTATTATTGGTGACTTTACTGCCCGAATTGGTGATCCTACTGGCAAGTCTGAGGTCCGTAAACAGCTCACTGAAGCCGAAGTCAAAGCCAACGCTGAGACCTATTTAGAGCAAGTACGTCCCATTCTAGACTTTGACACTCCCGGACGCTTAGAAATCCGCTACAACTCCGAATGGTTATCTAGCCTCGACCTCAGCAAAATTCTGGAGCTGTTTGCCACCATGACAGTGGGGCAGATGCTAGCTAAGGAGGGATTTGCCGAGCGCTATGAAAAAGGTAATCCTGTGTTCTTACACGAGTTTTTCTACCCGCTGATGCAGGGATACGACTCGGTTGCCGTGGAAGCCGATATCGAGCTAGGCGGCACTGATCAGAAATTCAACATTGCCGTTGGGCGCGATTTGCAACGACATTTTGGCAAGCAGCCCCAGTTCGGTATGCTGCTGCCATTGCTGCTTGGGACCGATGGCACTCAAAAAATGTCGAAGTCCCTAGGCAACTACGTGGGCCTGCAAGAAGATCCGCTGACGATGTACTCTAAACTAGAGAAAACCTCGGATGCGCAGATTGAAGAGTATTTTGAACTGCTGACCCGACTACCGCTCGATAGCCTACCCAAGGCACCACGAGATCGCCAAAAGCTGCTGGCTCTCGAAGTGACCCGTCAATTCCACGGCGAGGCCGCTGCCCAGCAGGCACAGCAAGATGCAGTCAACCTCGTTCAAGGCAGCGGTGGAGCTGAAAGCGTTCCCGAGTTTTCGCTCAAAGAGGTGAATTTTCCGGCGCGGGCGTTCTATCTGCTAGGGGCCACACCGCTCTGTGCTAGCAGCAGTGAGGCGCGGCGACAGATTACAGGCGGGGCGGTAAAGCTAGACGGCGATCGCATCACCGATCCTAACCTCACCTTTGCACGTGCCGTAGACCTCTACGGTAAAGTGTTGCAAGTCGGCAAAAAAAAGTTTGCTCGTCTAGTAGAATAGCGCCAACCCATGGAGTTGAAACTCCATAAATAAAGTCAGCTCCTGTAGATCAAGCGCATCTCCCGACTTCCCCAACTGTCACGGATTTATTTCAACAGCCCAAAACTGTAAGGACAAGGCATACTCCGGTCTCTACAGAAATTTTGAAATCAGTCTATCGAGGCACTGGGGTCTAGCGATTCGGTTCGTTGTGAGTCACCCCATTCTAGAAATGGATAAAAACCATCATGACGGGTCATCCACGCTCTCCAGCAGACCGCATCATCGTCCCTCTTGATGTTGCGAGTGAAGCAGACGCTTACAGACTGGTTGAACGCTTGCCTCAAATCTCCTTTTGGAAAATCGGGCTAGAGCTCTTTGTTAGCACAGGTCCAAGCCTTCTAGAGCAACTCCAGAGTGCAGGGAAAAAGATTTTTCTTGATCTCAAGTTTCACGATATTCCTAACACCATGGCAGGGGCTTGCCGCTCGGCAAGCCGTTATGGCGTTGAGCTGATGACACTGCATGCAACAGCAGGCCCAGTGGCGCTACAAGCAGCCGTTGCGGCTGCCCAAGAAGGTAGCCCAAGCCCAAGTGAAGTACCGCAATTGATTGCCGTCACTCTATTAACTAGCATTGATGAGCGATCGCTCGCCTTTGATCTAAAAGTTCCTTTGGAGTTGTCAGACTACACACTCCAAATGGCGCTACTCGCTAGGCAAAACGGCCTTACAGGCAGCGTTTGCTCACCCCACGAAGCGCCCTTGCTGCGGCGATGGTGCGGTAAAGAGTGGCTATTGGTCTGCCCGGGCGTTCGCCCTACTTGGTCACAAAAGGGCGATCAGCAGCGCGTCATGACCCCCAGTCAAGCGGTTAAAGCGGGCGCAGACTACCTAGTCATCGGCCGCCCTATTACCCAAGCAACGAATCCATCCGAAGCTTTTCAAACAATCTGCGACGAAATTGCCGCAGTCGTTGAGAGCACGCTGTGAGCTAAATTGGGACAAAGTTCAGTGACAGCTCATAGGTCATCAATTGGGTGCCCCAATTTCGTAGCGCGTGTTGCCCAGCTATATCCTCTACTATCTGCCAACCTCAACTCTGGCGACGGAACCGCCTCTTCTGACGCCGTCTAGCCACCTCTTTGCGTTTACGCTTTTCAGCTGGCGTTTCAAAATGCCGATTTTTCTTCATGTCGGCAAAAATACCTGCGCTGGAGACTTTGCGCTTAAACCGCCGCAGGGCAGATTCTAGTTGTTCGTTCTCCCCAACTACCACTTGGGCCATTCAGTTTTATCCTCCCAATACAATGTTTAATTTTAGCGACTATAAAGCCTAGCTGGAATAGATGGATTAATCACCCATCCCGGCTAGGCGGTTGGATTTCGGTACTTTAGCTTAGCCAGACTTTAGTAACGGCTAGAGAAGTTGCGATCGCGGCCCCCATCGTTGCCACCCCATCCTCCTCGTCCACCCGAAGGCTTACGCTCAGTCCGAGGACGCGCCTTGTTAACCTTTAAGGTGCGTCCCATCCATTCAGCACCATCAAGATCCTCAATGGCAGCTTCTTCTTCCTCGTCTTGGGACATTTCTACAAACGCAAATCCACGCATCCGGCCAGTCTCTCGATCAAGGGGGACCTGAATGCGCTTAACTGAGCCGTACTCTTGGAAGACTTCCCGCAAGTCGTCCTCAGTCGCGTTGTAGGAAAGATTCCCTACATAAACCGTCATGGCTTACCTCTACTACAGTCTAACGAATCGAGATTGGGAATACGGAGGTAAGCTTGCAAACCAGAAACCAAGGAGACAGTCCCCAAATCACCAGCTAAGACTCAGCCACCGATACCTAATCTGTATCTCATCATAGCGCCAGTCGCCAAATTAAAGATAAATTTCAGGCTTCGTCGTTATTGCAGCATTGACATTTTGAACATTCTTTGAGGAGATCTCATCATTAACTCTGAAAGCTTACCGTAGCAAGGGTTTCGGAAGACTGTACAAACGCTTCTAGAAACGCTTATCGCCGCTCTGAGGTATCAGTAAAGTCACATTCACGCCACAACTTCGTCCAGCCAACGCTTATGCAGGCAGCACCCGATGGACAATTCCGGCTAGGTGTTCAGCACTATCAGGAACTGCTAACCCAGCAGCAGCTTTGGACATGGTTTGAAGACGGCTAGAGTCTTGTAGGAGTGACTGCACTATATCACGTAGATTGTCAGCCGTAAGATCAGACTGACGGTAGATCAGCGCCGCCTCTGCAGCCTCAAAAGCAGTCGCGTTAAAAGACTGATGATCCTCAGCAGCGAAAGGATAAGGAATTAGTAGTGAGGGCGTGTGCGTGAAGGCAAGCTCCGTTAACGTTCCAGCACCTGCACGGCTGATCACCAAATCCGCTCGGCGAAATAAGCCTGACATCGGATCGAAAAAGGGCCGGTGAATATACTGCGGGTGATTCAAATTCTGAGCATCCGGGTCTTGGCTACCCGTTTGATGGATGACCCAGGCCCCTGTTTTTAACCAAGCAGGAGCCGCCGCGCGCACAAGCTGATTGACCGCTACCGCCCCCTGACTCCCTCCAACCACAACGATTACAGGCACGCCGTCAGGCAAATTCACCCCATCAGGTAGTGCCGTCGTTTGTAAAAATTGCGATCGCACGGGTGTCCCGACTACAGCCGTCTCGGCTTTGGGCAAATGCTGGATAGCTGCTTCAAACCCCAACGCTACCACCGAACACCAAGGGCTCAACCAGCGCGTCACTTTGCCCGGCAGCGCATTTGACTCATGCAATATCGTTGGTAAGCCCAGCGATCGCGCTGCCAGAATGGCCGGTGCGGCAATATAGCCACCAGTCGTAAACACGCCTTGAAAGCTACCCTGTTGTAGCAAGCGCCGAACCTGCCAAGTCGCCTTCACGGCCTGTCCCAACAAGCGCGCTGAACCCAGCCCCAATCGTCCCTGAAAACCACCCAAACGAATAGTATGTAGCGGATATTGCTTGGGTACCAGCTCTGTTTCTAACCGATCAGGTACACCTAGCCATTCAATTGTGTAATCCGTAAGGTGCTCGGCAGTCGCGATCGCCGGGAAAAGATGACCTCCGGTGCCACTAGCCGCAATCAGGAGTTTTGCTGGAGTCTTTACCAAAGCCGCACCCTCCCTCGAAATCGTATCGCTTTAGTGTAGCGTTAATGGTCGTTGGTTCTTCGTCCTTCGTTTTTGGTTAATCGTTAATGGTTCTCGGTTGGGTCGTGAATGATTATGGCAGGTTTTGAGCGAGAGTAGTTGAATTACCCAGCCTGAACCTGCCCCTACACTTCACACCCCATCACTCCCCCACTCTGCTTCCCTGACTTTCCTTCACTCAGCCCCCTCCTAATCCTTACCCCTCCCCCACCAGCTCACTATTCACCTCATTCACGGGGCGGCGGCGCAGTTCTTCCGACTCAGAACGGGGTAAGAGATCAAAGACTTCGCGCATGACATCATCAATTGTTTCGTAACTAATGGTTCCAGTTTCATTCAGGCGAACAGTGCCGGCTGCGTCAAACACAATGGTTTGGGGTACAGAACCGGTGAAGTAGTAGCCTGGCTCAGTCGCCTTGTAGCTGTCTGTGGGGGGAATGGAGTCAGCCATAACGGGGATAAAGTTAGCAGCACGACCGTAGGGAGCCTGCAGTTGCGAAATCACCGACGAGAATTTCTTGCAGTCGGAGCTGTCGTCCACATACAGGACAAGCAGCGTGGGCTTTGCTTGCTTGAGAGACTGGGCTAGGGTGACACGGGGCGGCACAATGGAACCGTTACCGGCATAGAGCGCAAAGATGTTGCCGTCGTAGCGATCGTCCTCTAAACCAGCCCAAGCAAGACCCGGGAAGTTTAGCCAGCTCACTAACACAACCAAAAGTCCCAAAACCAACCAGCGCTGCCAGCGCCTAAAATGCCGATACTTCATGGCTCACCCCCGTAACCTTCGTGTATTCACCCTAGTGTATTTGGTTACAGTCTGCCGCAAACAGACAACATCAGTTTCTGGCCAGCAATGCGGATGGCGTGATCAAGCTCTGGAACCTGGCAATCGGTCAGCTCATCCGTACCCTTGAAACGAGCGGACAGCCAAGCTTTAGTGCTGATGGCAAGCGATTGCTGGTTCATCAGTCCAGCTATCAGACGAGCCAGACAGAAGTGTGGAATTGGCGATCGCCTACTCTGCTTGACGTACTACCTGGTGGTGATGTTGTCTTGAATGCCGACGGAGCGATCGCCCTTAGTCCTGCTGGTCAGACTGTGGAAGTTTGGCGTTGCTGCCAGTAGCCTCTTCATTGTGAAGTGATGGTTCACTTTTCTCTCAGCCAATCCCTCAGCTCTCTGCCAACGCCTTTAGATTCTGGAGACCGGCTTCGTAGTCTTTGCCGATCATGGCATCCATAGCAAACCCAAAGTAGGTACTGACAGGTTGCTGCCAGAGAGGCATTCCCTCGCGACTATCGGTATCGAGGGACCAAACCACACGCGTTTTGCCGTCCTCAGGTACCAGCCTAAAGGTCGCATCCGCCACGCCTTGGTTGCCGAAGTCTAAGTGAGTCTTGAGCAAGTTGGGAGCGTCTAAATTGACAATCGTCTGCGATCCTTGTCCGACCTGCGGATTCTCACTAGACCATGTCATTGTTTGCCCCAAACCTGTGCCTGTGATTTGCAAAGCCGCATCCGGATCCATTTGCGCCCATGGCGACCAGGCATCCCACGCATGGAAGTCGCGCACCCAGGCAAACACCTCTGAAGGTTCAGCATTCATAAGCAAATCGCGCTCTACATGCACGTTGCTGGGGAGTAAGAATCCCGCTGTAACCACTAGCACCACTAACCCTATCAAGGTGCCAACCACTTTCTTGAGGAGCGACATATCGGTAATTCTCAAAACGACTGAATTTTGTAGACGCCCTCAAACAACCCGGTGTTTCGGGTGAGCACAACAGCTTTCTGGCATCTTACTGCGATGCTGGGTTCTTCAACGCTTTATTTTTTGGCACTCTAAGTATCTGAGGCACTGTCCATTTCACGGAACGTATTGGTAATCTCCTGCAACTCAGATTTGTAGGCTATGTATTGCTCAGGGGTTGTCCACGCAACAATTTGATAGTAGCGATTTTCAGTCACGACCGTTGTGTGCAGATAGACGACAGATGTATTGTCGTCGACTGTCCCCCGTATTTCGTACTGCTGAGCGAAATCTCCCTCCTCTCCCACAAATGCAACTTCGGTAGGAGACTCTCCCTGGAAGGACTGCAGCTGATTAATGATGAGTTGACGGTACCTTTCAGCGTTCTCTTGTAAGCCCAAACGATTCAGCGTCCTATCATCCTCTGCCACTACGACGATATACAGTTCATTGCCAACATCAGACGCCTGAAGTTCCGCTGACTCGTGCAAGCGAATGTCTTGTGACCAAGCAGCAGGAAGAGTTAGCTCAATCCCAGCCTCAATGTTCTGCAGAGCCGTACTTTCATTTTCTGCATTTTGAGGCTGAACCGCGACTTCTTCATCGGAAGTGTCCTCGGCGGTTTCGTCTAGCGGATCGTCGATGGAATCAGCCACCGAAACATCAGGACCGAGGCCGGGTATCCGCCAGCCATCACAGCCCGTTAAACCCAAAACCAAGGACGCCAAAGGAATCAGCGCATATGCTTTCCATGCTGATCTCATAAT
Organism: Cyanobacteria bacterium J06626_18; assembly: GCA_038523735.1. Classification (GTDB taxonomy): domain Bacteria; phylum Cyanobacteriota; class Cyanobacteriia; order Phormidesmidales; family Phormidesmidaceae; genus SIO1E4. Next base: position 17,394 of record JBCBJE010000005.1, read on the forward strand.
CACTGATCATTACTGATCGCAGCTAGCTGCCAAAGGATAACACCGCTATCCAATCCTGGGTTAGGGGTGACACCCTATACTTTTCGAGCATAGCGAAAGCAATCAGCTGTGTGGTTGTTCACTATGCCAATCGCTGTAAAGCACAGTGAGCGACCACACCAAAAGCGCTAACGCTATTAGCTGGGAGTTCCTGCCACAACAGGCGCGGGCTCATAAAGATATTCAAACCAGTTACCGTCTGGATCTTTGCCGTAAAAGGAAGCTGTGCCGTCGCGATGCTCATGGATTTGGGTAACGTATACGCCTTCGGCTTTGAGGCGGTCATAGGCAGCATCAACCTCAGCGCGATCGCTAAACACAAAACCAAAGTGAGGCCCCGCTTGCTCATAGTTAGGGCTGAGTAATGCCAAACCATCCTCGCCCGCCTTGACATAGGCCCAGTCTTTATCGTGCCAAGCCACCTCCATACCAAGGTTTTTGTAGAATTCAACGGCTTTATCAATATCTTGGACACAGATAGCAACGTGTCCGAGGCGCTTGGGTTTCATGGGTTACAAATGCTTTGCACAACCAGCCTTTTCATTCTAAGACAGCTATCTTGGGCGTGACTATGTAGCCCCCATAACGCTTTGCATAACGGAGCTTAGCCTCTGACTAACCGCTGTCTTTGGTAGGGTCTAGCTAATTACGAGCCCTAGTTTGGGTAAGTGGCTCCGTTGCTAGCCGCTTTTGGGATTGCATCCCAACCTTTCATTCTCCAGATTCTGATGTTCAGTCTGACGAACCTACCCTACTGGATTCTCATTGGTGCAGGCATTACGTTGTTCCTATTCGTCATCCTATCTGGCGGTGGGGATGATGATTTTGATGTGGACGCCGACGTCGATGCGGACCTCGACCTTGATGTGGACGCCGATGTGGGCCTCGCGATGGATGGCACTACCCCCTCAGATGTTGACATGGATCTGGATGCCGACGGTAACGGTTTGGGGCCAGTGCAGGTACTGGCGTGGTTTGGCTTCGGACGCACCCCACTGCTTATCCTGCTAGCGATCGACTTGACCTTATGGGGATTTGCTGGCTGGATACTCAACGTTATTTTTAGCGAAATCTTGCAGCAGCCGCTGGTTGGCCTCATAGCCCTGGCGATTTTCCTGAGTTCTTTGATTTTTGCGCTGTCCGTAGGCAGTCTGCTGGCGCGCCCCATCGGCCAAATTTTTGCGGCCTTTGGTGAAGATGCGAGCAGCGATCGCCTCGTGGGTTGTTTGGGTACCGTCACATCAGCTTCGGTGCCCTTTAATCATTCTGGCAAGATTGGCCAAGTTGACGTCAAAGACACAGCTGCCAATCTCGTCACCATTAGTGCCAAGCTCCCCGACTGGGCCACTATTACCCTACGCCGAGGAGCCAAGGTGTTGGTAATTGAGCGGGTAGGGGGCTACTACCTCGTTATCGCTAAAGACAGTACCGACCAAGACAGTTGGTTAAGCGACAGCAAAACCCCGTGATTCGTGTTCCCACCCGCTTGTTGTTAAAGATTGGGTTCTGAAAGTTTCTGAGGTCTCTATGTTGTACTGGCTCACTCTGATTCAATCCTTGCCAACCCTGCCCGACATCACATCTTGGGAGGGGCAAGCCCAACCCCAACCCGTTAGTGCCTTTGAAGAAGTCCCTACTCATTCCACGCCAACCATCGCTCAACTTGGCGGATTAGATGCTCTGGTAGGGCTGGGCACAATCGCAGTCGTTGTTTTTGTCCTGCTCATCCCCATTGCAATTTGGTCCTACACGCGTGTTTACATCATCACCCCCACCAACGAAGCCTTTGTGAAAACAGGGGGCGTATTCCGCAAGCGCAAAAAGGTCATCCTCAACGGTGGCAGCGTGGTTTTGCCCGGTTTCCATGAGCTGACACGAGTGCCACTGCGTGAGCTTTCCATCGACGTGGAGCGGACTGGCAAACTAGCCGTGCGGACTCAGGACTACCTGCGGGCTGACATGCGGGTGACGTTCTACGTGTGCATCAATGCATCCGAAGAAGATGTGCTGACCGCAGCAGCCCGACTCTCGCGCAGCGGCAGGATTACGCCTGAAGACATCAAAAATGCGCTGGAGAAACGGGCAGACGACGGCATTCGTGCTGCTGCCAAGTCCAAGAACCTGGCTGAAATTGACTCCGACAAACTCGGCTTTGCCCAAGAAGTCTTAAACCTGGTCGAGCCCGATTTGAAAAAGGTCGGGCTCACGCTCAATAACATTGCAATTTCTGAGATTGAAGAAAGCGACACCTACGACACTAACAACTTCTTCGATGCGCAGGGGGTACGACTGCGGACGGAAACCATCCAGCGTTCCATTCAACAAAAGCGTGAGGTCGAGCTATCCACACGGGTAGCGATCGAACAGAAAGAACTCGATGCCGAGAAGCGATCGCTGGAAATCGCTAAAGATCAAGAAGACGCCAAACTCTCCCAAACCCTGGAAATTGAATCGCTGAAGGCCGAACGCGAACGGGAGATTCAGGAAAAGCGCGATCAAGAAGCCGCCACTGCCCAACGCACCAAAATTCTGCAGGAAAAATCGGTTGAAGAAGAGGAGATCCAGCGCAAGCTCAGCATTCAGCAAAAGCAAATTGAGGCCGACATTGAGCTAGAAGAACGACAAAAAGCCCTCGAAAGGACGAAGATTCAGCAAGAGCGATCGGTCGAAGAAGAGGAGATCGGACGCAAATTGGGTGTCCAACAAAAGCAAATTGAGGCCGACATTGAATTGGAAGAGCGGCAGAAGGCACTGAAGGTCGCCCAAGCTTTACAGCGTGAGGAAGCCGACGTGGCCGAGGTGAATCGTCAAAAAGCGGTAGATTCTGCTCAATACTTAGCCACGGTAGAGGTAGCCGAAGCTGAGAAAGAGTCAAAGGTGGCTCAACAAGAGGCCGCGATCGCGATCGCCGAGCGGGAACGCGGTCGTTTCCAAGCTGAGGCAGAACGAGCCCAGGCCGAAGCTGCGGTCCAAACCGCCACCGCTGTGGAGCAAGCCGAGCGGGAACAGCGCCTTTCCGTCATCGCTGCGGAACGGGAAGCCCAAGAACGCCGCATTGCTGACCAGAATGTGGTGGAAATCGACGTTTTCCGCAAACGACGACAAGCCGAAATCGCTCGTCAAACGGCAGAGCTAGAAGCCGAAGCCATTCGCACCCTAGCGCAAGCCCAGCTTGATCGAGCTTTGGCCGAAGCGGAAGGCACCCAAGCCAATATTCAGGCTCGCAACGCCATTAGCAACGCTAACCTCACTGCCGATGTCATCGCTCAAATCTGGCCGCAGCTAGCCGATCGCCTCCCCGAAGTTCTGCGCGCCCTGGCGCCCCAACCGGGCGTCATCGGCGATGCCCGTATCTATGCCTTTCCTGGCGCTGGTGAGAACGGCAATGGTAACGGCAACGGCGCGGGGGACATTAACAAGCTGCTGCTGTCCACTAGCGGCCTAGCCCTAATCAACAGTCTGCTGGAAGATGGCAAGCTTGGCACCGTCCTCAATCAAGTCAAAGATCTGATCCAGGGTGAATCGACTGCATCTACACCGCA
>JBCBJE010000006.1:0-19971 GCA_038523735.1 Cyanobacteria bacterium J06626_18
ATATTTCTAACAGTTAATCAGAAACTGTTGGCAGTAACTTAGCGTTAGACCACATCAACGTTTCAATTGATAGTTACCCATTGCATTCGTTCAGCTCGAATAGCAGAAAATAGTTGCAATCAATTTCTAGTTTTAGCTCAATTTCCTTCCCTAGCGCTCCTCAAATACCAGCAGTATTGTTTAGGAGATGACCAATCCATACATAAACCTAACGGTCATCTTTTCAAGGAGGCTGATTATGGCTCAAGCAACTGTTCAAAATATTCCTGTCTTAACAACTGTTCCGCGGACAGCTAACTGCACCAAATGTCTCACTCGGAACTGTCCTATGGCAGGCGTTGTTGATTATCCAGTTCAGTTCTGCAATAGCTATCGGCAAGTTAATTGCTATCTCTGTGGCAAATCGGACTGTGCATTGAACGGAACGCTAGATTCCCCCGTGATGGAATGCGGGCAGTTTGTACCGCTGGCGATCGCCTGACATCCACAAATCTCTATTTTCCATAACCCCATTCGTGCCGAAAGCTTCCGCTGTGAAAGCTTTCGGCACTTTTATCTGGTTCTCAGTTTCTAATGGGTCGCGCCTAAGTCGCGCTTGCCATTCTAAGGATGACCTGAAAGGCATTTTACCGATGAACCCAAGTGAAACGATTCCTGCACGCCGCAGCACAACAAACAGCTATCTTATGGGGGTGACGGGATTGACTGTCGTCAGCCTCAGCCTCAGCGTCGGGCTGATGTGGTGGCTAGAACCGCGATCGCTACAATTCATCAATCCTGAGCATTTGCCCGCAACCTTGGCCAGCGTTGGGGGGTGGGGGCCGGTGATTTATATCGCTATCATCAGCCTTTCGGTTGTCATCAGTCAGATTCCGGGAGCCCCTTTAGCGATCGCTGCGGGTGCTGTATGGGATCCTCCAATAGCAGGTATCTACACCGTTATTGGTGGTTTTAGTGGCGCTTTAATTGCCTATGGTTTGGGCAGACGCATTGGCCAGCCCATCATTAAAGCCCTGACTGGTAAAACCCTTAGCTTTGCAACCGATCAGGGAGAGGGGGACTTAGGGTGGATGATTTTTGTCACCCGCCTCCTGCCCATTTTCTCTTTTGATCTGGTGAGCTATGGCGCAGGGGTCGCAGGGCTATCCTTCCCGATCTACGCTAGCGCTACGTTCCTTGGCATGGTGCCTTCAACCTTGTTGTTGACCTATCTGGGCGACAGTCTACAGCTCGGAGGTGGATCCCTGCTGGCCCTAGGCGGATTTTTCCTAGTGGCGTTTGTGGGTATGCCACTCCTATTGCATCGGTTTAACTGGTTAAACACCCCAGCATGGGTGCATTGGCAATGAGATTAAATCATGGTTCATGACAGTCTGCACCAAGCAAGCATTTGCAGCTCTCAATCAATCGAGCTGACCGATGTCAGCAGTCTTCCTTCAAGAAAAGCATTTAATTGGGAACAAATCTCATCTTTAAACATCAATCAAACCTGAGATACTGAAGTGTTTCTCAGCATCAAGTTATTCAATATCAATTTGAGTCCAGGTCAATCGATAAGTCTTCATCTATGCTTGCACCCCTCTTCAAAAGAGCATCCTAGCTTTCAAGTACAGGATTTATAAGTTACTGCAGTATTCCTTCAAGATAGGTAAACCTCTTGGCCATGAGCATAAACACCCAGGCATGCTCTGGTATTTACTGAGAATAAGTCTCTTTGAGGAAGTCTTAACTTTGAATTAAAGGTCGTCCAAGATTTAGAAACTCGCGGTATTAAAAGGATACACCTTAATAAGAACTCATGTCGTCAAGATGGGCTTACATAGTTCGCCCTTGAAAGTGCTTTTCACGCGCTCTGTGGCGTTGCTCTGAACAACAGCCGTTCTAGCCGTCTTCTGGCTGCCACGACACACCGCATCATAGGTTGGGGGAGTCAAAAGTCAGGAGGCCAATTCTGCATTCTGGTTCCTGGCTTCTGACAACTATGGCTCGTTTTGCTCTCTGTCCCCTTCAGAAATAGGAGGCTTTCAATAATCAAACATCCTCATTTCTTTATTAATCAGGAAAAATTCCTAATACATTCTTGCAATTAAATATTTGGAGGTTGTCTATGGATCCCACTGCGGTAGATGCAAACTCTGGCAAACACTTCGATGCTCAGCTTGGGCCGATTACCTTTATCGGTGGCAATGCTGATTTAGACGGCCCGTCTGTTCCTCAACAGGGCACCCCCCATCGCTCAACATCCAACCATTTCTCAACCTGCTTTCCTTTAGCCATGACCGCTGTAGGCGATCGCATCTGTATCGTGCAGTTCAAGGGAAACCATCGGCTAGCGCGTCGGCTCACTGATGTAGGGCTGGTGTTGGGAGGCGAAGTCACTGTGATCAGTCGTACTGAGAGCGGTTCAGTGATTGTTGCTTTAGCAGGATGCCGCATTGGGTTAGGAGCTGGAATCGCGCACCAGGTACTCGTAACCGCAGCCACCGAGACGATCGTCCAAACCGCAACCCATCAATCAACACCGCATCAATCGGCAACACAATCTGTAAGTGGAGAATCGGCAATGCCAGCAACGCTACATCTGGGAGCCCTAGCAGTTGGCCAATCCGGCTGCATTGTGGGCTACGAGCAAGGTGATCGAGCCTATCGGGAAAAGCTCCTTTCAATGGGGCTGACGCCGGGGACCCATTTCACACTAACCCGGCAGGCTCCGATGGGTGATCCGATTGAAATTGAGCTGCGGGGCTTTAAGCTAAGCCTCCGCAAAGACGAGGCGGCGGCCATACGCGTCGAAACAATTGCATCTGACATCACATCCGGGGAGGTGAGCCATGACTAACTGGACGATCGCACTCATTGGTAACCCCAATTGCGGTAAAACCACGCTATTCAATGCCCTGGCGGGCGCGAGTCAGCGAGTTGGCAACTGGCCGGGTGTCACGGTAGAACGCAAGGAGGGCGGTTACCGCTACGACGATAAAACCGTTACGGTGGTGGACCTTCCCGGAATTTATGCGATTGATGCCGAGGCCGACAGCGGCGCGATCGACGAGATCATTGCCCGTCAGTATCTACTCTCAGGTCAGGCTCAGGTCGTCGTCAATATCCTGGATGCCTCAAATCTGGAACGCAATCTTTACCTCACCACGCAAATTATCGAGATGGGATTGCCATTAGTGGTGGCCCTGAACATGATAGATGTGGCCCAAGAGCGTGGGGTTCGCGTCAATCCTCAGCAACTGTCGGAACGCCTGGGATGCCCAGTAATTCCCCTGGTGGCTGCTCGCGGGCAGGGCATCGACGAGCTGCGGGGGTGTCTGGACGAGTTCTTATTGACTGCCCACCGCCCGACGGCTCAGGTGGTTTACCCCGCTGTCATTGAGGAGGCGTTGACAGTCCTCACACCTGCTGTTGCGAATGCCGCACCCACCGCGCGCGATCGCTGGACGGCCCTCAAACTGCTGGAATATGATGACACCTCCTTTGCTAGCCCCACGCCTGAAGTGTTGCATCAAGTGGCCGAACAGCGGCACCGCATCCATCAGGTTTTGGGCGAAGATATTGATATTGCTGTGGCCGACAGCCGCTATGGCTATGCCCATCGACTGGTCAACGACGTGGTGACGCGTCCGCGTGAGGTCAGCATTACCCGCTCGGACAAGATTGATCAGGTGGTACTCAACCGCTGGTTGGGCATTCCCATTTTTCTGGGCGTAATGTACCTGCTGTTTATGTTTGCCATCAATGTGGGCAGCGCCTTTATTGACTTTTTCGACATCTTCTTCGGCACGATTTTTGTGGACGGTCTCGGCAGACTGCTGGCAGCCATTGGTATGCCTGGAATCGTTCAAGTTGTGCTAGCCGACGGCATGGGTGGTGGGATTCAGACGGTGGCTACCTTCATTCCCGTCATTGGCTGTCTGTTCTTGTTTCTAGCCTTCTTGGAAGACAGCGGCTACATGGCCCGAGCTGCTTTTGTGATGGATCGGTTCATGCGCTTTGTCGGACTGCCGGGGAAATCCTTTGTGCCGATGCTGGTGGGCTTTGGCTGTAACGTCCCAGCCATCATGGCAACCCGCACTTTGGAAAGTCGGCGCGATCGCATCTTGACGATTCTGATGAATCCCTTCATGTCCTGTGGTGCGCGATTGCCGGTATACGCGCTCTTCGCCGCTGCCTTCTTCCCCGCAGCCGGGCAAAATGTGGTGTTTGCCCTGTATCTGGTGGGGATGGGGATGGCTGTCGTCACCGGGCTGATTATGAAGCACACGCTGCTAAAGGGTGAAGCGGCGCCCTTTGTGATGGAGCTGCCCACATACCACCTGCCAACTTTGAAAGGCGTCCTCATCCGCACCTGGGAAAGATTAAAAGCCTTTATTCTCAAAGCCGGTAAAGTCATCGTCGTGATGGTGATGGTGCTCAGCCTGCTTAATACCATTGGTATGGATGGCTCCTTTGGCAACGAAGATAGCGACAACTCAATCCTTAGTTCCATTAGCCAGGGCATTACCCCCGCCTTTGCGCCGATGGGCATCACCCAAGAAAACTGGCCTGCCACCGTGGGTATCTTCACCGGGGTCTTTGCCAAAGAGGCCGTCGTCGGCACACTGGATTCGCTCTATACGCAGCTCGGGGAAGACGAAGCGATCGCGGCTGGGGTTGACTTAGAAGCAGACAGCTTTGACTTCTTCGGCAGTATTGGCAAAGCCTTCGCCACCATTCCTGCCAATCTAGTCGAGCTTCCGGGTACCCTCCTCGATCCGCTAGGGCTCTCTGTTGGCGAGGTCAGCGATGTGGAAACCGCCGCCGCTGAACAAGAAGTAGCATTTACCACCTTCGGTCAAATGGCCCTGCGCTTCGACGGTCGCGTTGCCGCCTTTGCCTACCTGCTGTTCGTGCTCATGTACTTCCCCTGTGTTGCTGCCATGGGTGCCGTCTACCGCGAAACCAATGCTGGATGGACCGCCTTCGTCGGCCTCTGGACCACGGGACTGGCCTACTGGACAGCTGTCCTCTATTACCAGGTCATGACCTTCCCGCAACACCCTGCTAGTTCCACTGCTTGGGTAATCGGACTCACCGCTGTCCTCATTGCAACCCTGGCTATCATGCGTTGCTCGCGACCGGCACGGCGGCGATCGCTCCTATTAGAAGGACGATAAGGAAGAGCAAGGGGGAGGGGGCTACGGTGTACATACAAGTTTCCTCTACCCCACATTGCCGCCGGAGACTCAAATTCTCTAGCTCACAGCTCAAGTTCTCCTGCGAGAACTCCAGCCGCCAATGCAACGCCGTGGTTGACTTTACCGGCTCTCCCTTTCGTGAGGTTCTAGGACGACGGAACGTCCTAGTCGATGGGAGTTTGAGGACAGCGAAATGTCCTCAAACAGAACTTCCCGAACACCACCGGAATTGCCGCCTTACCGCCCCAGCCCGAGATGTGTATACACGGTAGGGTAATGGGAGGGATGTGCCATCGCGAACTACCTCGCATCTTCTCAAGGTTGCTTGAGGAGTGTCCATTGGTTGGGATGAGTCAGCATTCTGACGGGCTGTCCCAGGAGCTGGTTGGAAGTCTGATACAACTCTCTTGCAGCAGCTGAATCGAGATAATCGTACTGAACCGCGAACTCTAACCACGTTTGGGTTTCAGCGGCTTCTGCTGCAGCATCGCTAAGTTTAGCCACAAAGGCTGCTCAATAACGGCGTTTACGCCAAGCCTCAGCCAAATTGGCACACACCGAACGTGATGAACGCTGAATTGGGTCTGTTAGCGCGTAGCGCTCCTCAGCCGGGAATTCCTTAGAAAGCTCAAAAATCTGCATTGCTGCCTCAAAAGCAGCCCAGTAAACCATTAACTTCGTATGACTCTTAACCCCCTCCGCCATCCCCCCCATATTTCCCACTCCACCACTCCCTCACTCCCCTACTCCACCACTCCCCCATGCTCCAAGACCTCCAAACCTACATAGCCACCCACAACACCGTCTCCCTTCAGGATCTGTCTCTCCGATTCCATATCGACCGTGACGCCCTGACGCCGATGTTGCAGCGGTTGAGCCGTAAAGGACGCATCCGGCGATTGCCAATGCCTGAGAAATGTGAGGGCTGCACCTGCTGCGACTTAACCAGCTTGGAGCGCTACGAGTGGCTGGGTAAAAGCTATTGAGGTCAGTCTCAGAAACTTTGGCAAGGCTGCTCAGCACTGGCTAAAGCGTCTGTTGCCCTATGCGGTTGTATCGCTCCATGAGATGAGGGAAGAATTTATAGAACAAAATCTCCTCTTACTGTAGTATTTTCATGACTCCCCCTGCAGTAGTGCATTTGTGCAGTGGGTGGTGTGGGTGACATCAAGATTAGTAGGGACATCATGCGGGCAAAGTTAATCAAACGGAGGGCGAGCGTTTGGGGGCTGGCGATCGCAGCCATTTCCCTGATCAATACTCCACCAGGACGCGCCAGTTCTCTCCAGCCAATGGCTAAGCCCGCTGATGTTGAGAAAGCTCCCGCTCACAATCCTGTTGCCGAACGGCTGTCCCAAACTTCCGAAATCGTACAGATTACCCGTATTCAGGTCGTGTCAACCGATCGGGGAGCCGAACTAATTATCACAACGGCTCAGGGGGAGGCACTGGAAGGCACCCTCACGACAGAAGGGAATCAGCTCATCGTCAATATTGCCAATGCGCAGTTAGAAGCCGGATCGTTTGTTGAAGCTGATCTCATTGCGGGGATTGCGAACGTGGAAGCGATCGCGCCCACAGCTAATCAGGTTCAGATTCGCATCACGGGGGCAGACGCTGCTCCAACCGGGCAGATCGTTTCGACTCAGGGTGGCTTGACACTCAGCATTCTTCCCGCGCCTGCTGCCGCGGCTCCCGAACCGATCCGGATTGTCGTCACTGCCGAAAAGCAGCCCGATACGATTCAGGATGTGCCCATCAGTATTACCGCGTTCACTGAGGAAGAAATCGAAGACGCTGATATTACTTCCATCGAGCAGATTGCCGGATTAACCCCTAACTTTTCGGTCTACACTCCCAATCGTAGCTTTTTGCTATACAGCGTTCGCGGCTTGAGCAACTTTAACTTTCTGTCCAGGGATCCGGTCGCTTTTTACATCGACGATGTGCCCTATGACTACACCGGCTTTCTTGACCTTGATTTGGCTGATTTAGAACAGATCGAAGTGCTGCGGGGACCCCAATCCACGCTCTATGGCCGCAATGCTGAAGCTGGGGTGGTCAACATTACAACGCGCCAACCTACCAATGAGCCTGAGTATGGTGCCGTATTGGGATTTGGCAATTTCAACAATCCTGACATCAGACTTAGCGTAAACGAACCAATCATTGAAGACACGCTGTTTTTGCGCGTTTCTGGCAATTTAGATCGGCGCGATGGCTATGTTTTTAACACCTTAACTGAACAGGGATTCGATTCAGAATCGGGTGCAGGCGGACGCCTACAGCTTTTGTGGACGCCGTCGGCAAACTGGGAAGTGGCCTTCAATGCTTCCGTCGATACCTATCAGGACGGAACGCTGCCCATCAGCCGCCCTGACTTGAATCAGGATCCCTCTGAAACGGATAGTAACGTGGAGGGTTTCAACAATTTAGACACCAATGCTCAGTCGCTGCGGGTGGCATACGAAAATCCCAGTCTGCGCTTCACCTCCATCACAGCGCGCCGCTTTTCCGACCAAGAATTTGAAAATGACTCGGATGGTACCCGACTGGATCAGCTAGAGCAGTTTTTGCAGATTGATTCTACCGTGTTTAGCCAAGAGCTGCGTCTGCAGTCAGTGGATGAGGAAAGTCCATTTACTTGGCTGGTAGGTGGCTACTACGAGCATCGGGATTTCAACGTTGGGGAAGAAGGCTTCCGCTTTGGCACCGACTTTGGCGGCCCCAGTGTCAGCGTGACTAGCGCTGAGATTGACGAGGATACTTACGCGGTTTTTGGACAGGCTAGCTATCGTCCCATTAACGCTTTGACTTTGACTGCCGGACTCCGGTACGAAGTGTTCAACAGCACGCTTGTCGAGTCTGTTTCGGGAACAGCCTCATTTGAAGATGAAAGCAACAACGGCGACGAGTTCATTCCACGGTTCGCGATCGAGTATCAAATCACGCCGGACGTTATGGTTTATGGGTCCATTGCGCGGGGCTATCGGGCTCAGGGCGTCAACTTTCGCGCTACGGAGCCAGAGCAGCTATTTTTCAACGCTGAGAAATCTTGGAACTATGAGGCGGGCGTTCGCACTTCTTGGCTGGACGATCGCCTCACGGCCAACTTGACTTTCTTTCACAATCCTATCGAGGACTATCAGGTACCTTCCACTAACCCAGAGACGGGCTTATTTGCATTTGTCGACAATGCCCGTGTCACCATCAATGGTATTGAAGCAGAACTCAGGGCAACGCCAGTTGAAGGGTTTGACCTAATTGCGGGTTTTGGCTATCTAGACGCTACCTATACAGACTACGAAGATCCTGGTGAGGGGAACTTTGATGGCAACACCCTACCTTATGCACCAGACTATACCTTCAATGTTGCCGTCCAATATCGCTCACCCAACGGTATCTTCGGTCGCCTCGAAGCCCAAGGGTTTGGGACTACTTTCTTTGATGACGAAAACTCGCTGAAGCAAGGCCCTTATGTCCTGTTTAACGGTCGTCTAGGCTACGAGTTTGACGACAACCAAGGCGTTTATTTATTCGCTAACAATATTTTCAATTACCGACCTTTTACGACCCGAGTCTCTTTCTTCGACGGGGCCTTATTTCCCTCGACCTATGCCGCACCCGCTACCTACGGCATTCAGTACAGGGCACGGTTTTAAGCTGTGCGATCACGGTATTACTCAATTCGCTCCAGACGAGGCGGTTGTCGTTACGGCGCGTCCAGTCTGGATAGCTGCCTCGGCAGTGGATGGTTGACTGGCGTGAACTTCTTAGCCACCAACGCAATACAGCCCAGCAGTAGCAAAATACTGACTGTGAAGACCCCTCGATAGCCGATCGCGCTAGCCAGGACTCCACTGAGTGCTGCCGATACAATGCCTCCCACTGCGATCAGAGATGTCTGAATGGTGTAGTCGGTACCTGCCATTTCGAGTCGGCTTTTGTCCATCATGATGGTGAAGGCTGTGGTGCTCACCATGCCCAGGGCAAAAAAGGGAATCCCAATAACGGCGTACAGCACAGGCAGTTGCGTGAGGCCAAATGTAGGAAGAAAGTAAGCACAAACGCCAACTAAGGCAATCGCATTTGAGATAAGGAGCGATCGCCGACGCCCCCAACGAGCGATAAGCAACCCAGCGGTGAGTGTTCCTAACATCGTCGTCGCGGTCCCAAATATGCCTAGCAGCGAACCGATATCCGCTAGCGACAGCCCTACGTCTACCAATAGTGGACGCAGCATGGTTGCCGATAGATTATGACCAGCCGCGTAGAGACCCAAAATTACCAGCCACGACACCATGCCGGGTCGGTGGCCAAATCGCTGAAAGGTTTTGAGATACTCCTGTAGCCCAAATGCCCGCGTGTGGGAAGTCGAATTTGTGATTTTACGACGCGGTTCACGATGCAGCAGCACCGGGATCAGTGACAGCACCATCATGGCCGCCAGCATCAGTAGACTGGGAGTCCAGCCCCAGCGATTTAGCAAAATTAGCATGCCGCCACCCCCCACCATCCGCCCCAGCGATCCGCCAATGCCCTGAACTACATTGCCCATCCCTCGCTCTTGTGGTTCCAGAAGTCCCATCGCCAGTGCATCCGCAGCAATATCCTGGCTGGCGCAGCCGATACCCAGCAGTGACAACCCCAGCAAAAGCAGCGGCAACTGAGTTTCTAGGTCAAGCTGACTGCAAGCTACTGTAATCGCCACAACCCAGAGCTGAAAAAAGATAATCCAAAAGCGATAGTGGCCCCACCGCCTAAAACTGTAGCGATCAATCAAAGGCGACCAAAGAAATTTGAACGCGATCGCGATCGTCACCAGCGGCAATAGCCCAATCGCCTCTAAAGACATTCCCCCTTCTCGCAGCAGTACTGGCAGCGCCTGAGAAAGGAACCAAAACGGCATGAACTGAGAGAGATATAAACTGCCGAGTAGGACAAATTTTTTCAATGTTTTTTGGGAGGGCATGTTGCTCGTTATTCGTTGTTTGTTATTTGTCATTTACCAGCCTTCAGCTGCATAGTTAAAAGCGCCCATCACCAATCACTAATTATTAGCAGCCAAGAACCAAGAACCAAGAGCCAAGAACGAATTACTAAGAACTAAGAACTAGTAACCAAGAACCAAATTCAAAACTGAAAAGACACAGAACCAATTATCGTGAATGGTTCACCGGGTTCAATGCCTCTGACTCTAGAGATGGGAATTCCGTCGATATAATTAACGTCGAAGAGATTCTTGAAATTCAAGGCCAGTTGCAAATTGTCGCGTTCGTAGAAAATGGCGGCGTGGGTAATCAGGTAATCATCGAGTTCAAAGCTGTTATCGAGGTCGCCGGGGCGATCGCCGACGTAGTTAAAGCCAAGGCCAAACCCTAAGCCTGCCAAATTACCTTGCTGGAGTGTGTAGGTTGTCCATAAGCTAGCGCTGTGTTCGGGAATGCCGGTAAGTCCATTGCCGGTAGGAATAGCATTGTCTTCGGTGACTCTGGCATCGGTGTAGGCATAGTTGGCAATGAGGTTCCAACCGGGCAGAATTTCAGCCGTTAAATCCAGTTCGATGCCTTGGCTGCGTTGTTCGCCGGTTGCGATCGAGGCATTCGCGAAAGCAGGCGCATCCGGATCAAGGGTTGCGACGTTTTGCTTGGTGATATCAAAGTAGGCCAGTGTCGCAATCAGGCGTTGGTCAAATAGCTCTGTTTTGAGCCCAATCTCGAACCCCTCACCTTCTTCGGGTTCCAGCAAATCGCCCGCTATGTCGCTGGCGCTGCTGGGAGTAAAGGACTGGGAGTAGCTGGCATACAGGGCCAGTTCAGGAATGGGCTGATAGACGATTCCCAGGCGAGGTGTGAAGGCATCGACGGTCTGGTCCACTTCACGTCCGGTAGGGTCAAATCCCGAGACGTCGTTATCGACATCCTGGCTCACCGTGTCGTAGCGGATGCCTGCCAGAAATTTAAGGTTTTCTGATAGGTCAATCTGATCCTGCAAGAAAATCCCCAGCCGGGAGGTAGTGACGACCTGCACTCGGGCTGGATTGGGCAGTTCTTCAAACGACCGCCTAGCAGAAGTGCCGTAGATGGGATCAAAAATATTCAAAATGGACGGAGCTGCCAAATCGATGCGGCTTTCGATGTCACTTCGATTCCAGCTGAAATCCACACCAAACAGCACTGTGTGACCAATGGAACCCGTTTCAAAACGACCGACGATATCTGTTTGTAGGCCGTAGTATTCCTGATCCCAGCGGGTGGTTGAGTCGAACCGCGTGACGTCACCGCTGACTTCATCAAAGAATACGGGGACAAAGGCGGTGGAGTTGTAGTCCTGATTGCTGTAGCGAAAGGCGTTACGGAGGCTCCAGTTATCACTGAATTCATGCTCGAAGCGATAGCCAATGCTGTAAAAGTCCCGTTCAGCAACATCGTCTGGTTCTCCCGCGATGCGATCGCGGGGCACATCCACCACACCGTCTCCGAACGCCAGCAGACCCGAATCAATCGGGCGCTCATCGCGAAAGTACTCCAAATCTAGAGCCAGCGTGGTGTGATCGCTAATATCCCATGCCACCACGGGCGCTATGAAATCGCGCTCAATAGCTTGGTCAAAATCGCGAAAACTATCCTCTCGCTGCACCAAAGTATTGAGACGATAGCGTAAAGTGCCATCAGCGCTGAAGCGATCGGAAAAATCCAGCTGGGGTCGAACAAAACCCCGGTTGCCTACCTGTAAGGTTGCTTCGTAAAACGGATCAGTTGTGGGTTGCTTGGTGACGAGATTAATGACCCCACCGGGTTGAATTTCGCCATAGAGAATGGAAGCGGGACCTTTCAAAACTTCGATCTGCTCAACATTAGCCAGCTCTGGGAAGGTCAAAATACCGCTATTCGAGAGCGAGCCTGAATCGGACAGACTAAAGCCATCCCGCAGAATTCTGGCTCCCTGGAATCCTCGCAAACTAAATCGAAACCCTGCACCTTCAGAACTATAAGCAGCAACACCGCTGACGTTGCGCAGTGCCTCGTCCAAACTTGTGACTTGCTGATCGTCGAGGATGGCTTCAGGAATGACTTGAATAGACTGGGGCACATCCAGCAGTCGCGTATCCGTTCGGGTGGCCGTGCTGGCACTAGGAACGACGTACTCGCTCGTAGCCTCCTGCTGCCCTGTCACCACAAAACGCAGCCCCTCTTCACCCTCTATGGCTTCACCGTCTGGGGTTTCACTGTCTGGGGCATCGGTTGTTTCGAACTCAGGAGCAGTGTCCTCAACAGTGCCATCGATCTCCAGCGAAGGCTCTGTCGGATTTTCTGGAGCATCCAGGGCGTCAGGAACCTCGGTGATTTCTGACGCTCGAATATCAAACGCGAGGATGTTTCCGTTTGTTGGAGATGTCGCACCAGCATCTGCAAGATTGACTACCGGAAGCGCCTCATTCCCAACAACGGTGACCCGTACGCTGTTAGCATCCAGAGTCATTACAGAAATGAACTCAATCCCCGGTACCGGGTTGGCCTGCTCAAAGGTAGCATTTGGCTCCAGCTGGGCGTTAATAATGTCAGCCTGCCAGGTATCCTCGTACTGAGCTGTGAAGACCTGAGGTACGCGATCGCCCGTTGTCTCTAAACTCAGCTCGATACCAGTTGCTGTTGATTCCAGCCTTACCTGAATCACTTGAATCGCTGCTGCCCGAGCCGATTCCACCACCATCAGGCTGGCACAGCCTAGCCCAACTACCCATAGGCTTTTCGCCTTGCACCCTGTCATATGCGAACGTCTCACTTGCTATTGCAGGAACACCATAGTTGAGAACTATACGCAATAAAGAAGAGTTGATTCGTCTCAAAACGGATTCTTTTCATCCCCAAACGGATTCTTTTGCGAACAAAGGGTTGGAGGAAGGCGATCGCTACAGCGACTTGTAGGTTTTGGGCGACAAACCAAACTTGCGTTTGAAGGCAGCCGAAAACTGACTGGGGCTCGCATAGCCAACCGCCTGAGCTACTTGGGCAACAGAGTCTATACCGCTTTCTAAAAGGCGTTGAGCCTTCTCCATACGGTACTGATGCAGATACCCAAACACCGTAGTGCCAAACACCTGGCGAAACCCCCGCTTTAGCTTGAAGTCGTTAATTTCAACGAGTCGAGCTAACTCGGTTAAGGAAGGGGGGTGTTCCAGGTTTTGCAGCAAAATATCGCGGGCCCGATGAATCTGTTCAACATCCTCTGCTTTAAGCCGAATGCCCGTTTCAGGACACGGGTCTTCTTGTTGTACCTGAGCTAACTTCAGCACAATGAGCTCTAGGAGCTTACTTTCCAAATAAAGACGTCTCAAATCGCTCTGGTAAGGGCAATTGATAATTTTGTGCAGAATTGTCAGCATCTCAGGTGTGGTTAGGTGGAGGGTTGCTAACGACTCTGAAATTGCTGTGCGGATAGCGATGTTTTGCCCAAAGTCAAAGTCCTTAGCAACTGAAGGCACCAGCGTCTTGAAGAGCTCTGGCTTAATCCCAATAGTCAACATTTCAACTGACTGGTTAGCGGCGTAGTCCGTTGTGGCTTGCATTTTTCCGGCCATAAACCCAATCAAATTGGTGCCAGGGCGAATCAGAATTTCAGCACCGCTATTGTGGGGATAGATGCGGGAATAACCCGATAGGCAAAACCGAATTCCCCACGTCGAAAAGTTCTCAATGCTTTCTACAAAAGTGACGCGCTCCTGCAGATTTGCCCGCGTAAAAACCAAGTCTAACCCTTCTCTCACCTGAACGCTGCGACTGTGCCAGCGGCCAAAAGGCTGCTGTAATGTCCAGGTAATTTCATCCGCTTCAACTTGGTAACGAGCACCAACCTGCCGCTGCGATTCTGCCAACATCGCAGGCAGGCTACCAGCAGAAAGAGCAAGATTTAGCGTTGTCATACAAGCTCAATGAAAGGATTTTGAGGCATTGGATTGCCCCCTCCAAAGGACAGATCTCTATCAGTGCTATTTAGCCGTACCTATTCTTCCGCCGGTTCCGGTTGTTCAGCTGGAGGAGGTACAGGTGCAGGCGGGGCCGGTTCCGGTTCCGGTGCTGGTGGTGGGGCAGGCTCGGGCTCAGGCGCTGGGGGCGGGGCAGGTTCGGGGGCTAGCGGTGGAGCAGGCTCGGGGGCTGCGGGTTGGGGCACGGGTTCCGGTGCGGGCTCAGGATTGGGTGAGGGAGCGGGCGCATCAGGATCTGAGGGTGCGGGTTCGGGGTCAGGTGACTCTTCGGCAGCAGGGGCATCTGAGTCGGCTGGAGCATCTGAGTCGGCAGGGGTGTCTGGCTCTGGCTCTGATTCATCATCCTCTGTATTGTCTGGATCCTCTGCGGTATCCGGGGAATCTGTGTCTGGCGAGTCAGCTTCAGGGGCAGCCGGTTCTTCAGCAGCGGTATCAGATTCTTCAGACGGGGTCGCTGCTTCCGCTTCCGCATCTGCAGGTTCACTCGACTCAGCCTCGGAGGGTTCGCTCCCTTCCGCTTCCGGTGAATTTGCGGTTTCAGGCGTAGAGGGTTCAGCAGCAGCGGGTGTCTGAGAAGGGACTTCTACCGATTCGCGATCGCCCTGACGCTGGGCTTCTTCATGCCGCTCCGATCCCTCGATTACGAAGGGCATCTCGATCGGAACGGAAACTGCCTGCCCACCTGTCTCGGGTTGCCAATTTTGAAGCGATTCCAAGGCAGCCTGGTCCAATTCAGGACTACCACTGGACTGTGTCATTGTGTAGCCAGTCAGGTTCCCATCTGCATCAAACTCAGCAATAAAAGAGGGCGTCCCTTCTATGCCTGCTTGCCGAGCCGACTCAGGATAATCAGGGGGTGGACAGGTTGACGGGGAACAACTCACTCGGGCACTCCCCTGTCCTGAACCACTGCCTGTGCCGGTATTGGCAGCCTGCTCATCACCAGTACCCGCGCCGCCTGAAGTGTCATCAGAGCCAGTACTGTGGGCAACATCGCCATCGTCAGCGGATGCAACGCCAGCATCGTCGTCGGTAGCACCTGCAGTGGAATCGTCTGAGGATTCGTTGCTGCCCTCGCCAAATTGCACGCCGCCGATGCCATCAGCGATCGCGTTCAAGGAACTTGCATCAACATTAGCCGCTGTTAGGCCATCGAATAAATTCGGCTCAGAAGCCTCAGGCCCATCGGCGGATGCAACTTCTGATGTCTCCTCTGAGGTGGGTTCAGAGGTATCTTCTGCAGCAGTTTCTGCCTCAGTCTCCGCTTCCGGTTCAGGCTCTTCAGTGACTGGCTCTGCTTCCTCCGGTTCTTCGGATTCTTCCTCTTCAGGCTCTGCTTCCTCCGGCTCCTCAGCGACCGGCTCCTCCTCGGGGTCCTCCGGCCCTTCCGCGACCGGCTCTGCCTCCAACTCTTCCTCCGAAGACTGCGAACCGCCGCGATTGGCATCGTCTGCCAGTGAAGCAGATACAGGCGGTTCAGGCGCAGGTGCGGGTTCCTCTAGTTGCTCTACACTTTCCTCTAAATCGGCCTCTACTACCGGCTCAGAAACGACGAACAGCTGAATGCTGTCTGCCGCTTCTGAACTAGCCAGTTGCGAAGGTAGAGAACCGATAAAAGGCAAGAGCCCCAAATGCAGCGAAAACGCCCCAAACGCTCCGACAGATAACCATCGACGGGTCAGCGCCTTTTCGCGTACGTGCTGTTGGATGCAATCCTGAGAAAGTGCCATTGAGAAGCCTAAATGAGTTTTGCTTTCATTAAGAGCAATCCCTACTCCAGATAGAGAGTAAGCCGATTTGCATGAAAAAGCAATTGTCATGAATTTCGAAAAATCTAATCAAACCAAAATTTTCAATGAAAACGTTGCTCCTGAAAATCGCGGCCAAGTCCTTGACAACAAATATCAACAAGCTTACGGTCATTCAATGAGGGTGGCTCCATGCCTCTGTTAAAGGAGCCTTCCTGCATCGTTGAACTTGACTTAAGAAAAGGCCGTCAGCATGTCTATGGTTCAGGTATTGAGGGCTGGCGGCATCGTTATGGTGCCGCTGCTGTTATTTTCGATCGCTGCGATCGCGCTTTCGATCAAACGGTGTATCTTCTGGTTCCGCGTTAGCCGTCGCCAGCGTCCGGTGGTGAAAGATATTCTGCAGACCTATCGGGCCAATCCTCTCACCGCGTTTGCTCAGCTCAAAGAGCATTTGGATTTGCCCATTGCCCGTATCTTTCTGGAGGCGCTGGAATTGGAAGGCGCTTCACCCAGCCAGTTTCGGCTAGCGCTAGAAGGGGCATCACAGGCAGAACTACCGCTACTCAAGCGATTCAGCACCGTATTTCAGACCATCATCGCAGTGTCTCCCCTGCTAGGTCTACTAGGAACGATTTTGGGACTCATTCGCTCTTTTGCGGCAATTCAAATCGGTGAACTGGGAGCCAATGCTGAGGCGGTAACCGGCGGTATCAGTGAGTCATTAGTCTCAACAGCTGCAGGCATGATGGTGGCTATTTTTACGCTGCTGGTCGCTAATCTCTTTCGGGGTCTGTACAAGCGGCAAGTCGCACTACTGCAGGAATATGGCAGCCAGCTCGAAATTCTCTACGAGTGGCATTATCGTGCCACGAATTCCGTGAGCACGGCGGCGGAGGCAGACTATGCGCGTTTGGGATGATGAGTCGGAAGAGGCTCTGGAAGTCAATATCTTACCGATGATTGACGTTATTTTTGCCATTTTGGCGTTCTTTATCTTGTCAACGCTGTTTTTGACACGGACTGAGGGCTTCTCCGTCAACTTGCCCGACGCTGAGAGTTCTGACCCGCAGAGCCAGGCCGACTTTAGCGTAACAGTCCAACCGGACGGCAGTCTGGAGCTGGATCAACAGTCGATCGCCCTCGAAGACCTACGAACAACCATTGAGCAAGCGATCGCCCCCGACCAAACAGCAATTATTACCATCCAAGCCGATGAGCAGGCGTACCACGGTCAGGTGATTGAAGTGATGGATGAGATTCGCGTGATTGAAGGAGCGCAGTTGGGGATTGCGACAGAGCCGGAAGCTCAAAGTGAGGAGTAATGGGGTGATGGGGTGATGGGGCGATGAGATTTGGAAAAGCAAGCACACTCTACAGAAGTCGATTTTCCGTCGAAAAATCATTGACTCTCCAACCTCCCCTAATTTTTATTCCTATTCGCCCATCTACCCTTCCACCCGTCTACAGCGGCCATGATCACAACAACACGATCACCCCAATCTTTCAAGCCTGTTGGACAACGACAGCGACAGCGAATTGTCCTGGCGACAGGTGTGCTGGCATTGGGGTTGGGGCTGGTCGTTTTTCTTTCGCTTACTCGTGGTTCGGTGGCGCTGACTGGCCAAGAGCTTTGGGCGGCAGCATTACGGCAGGGGAACCCGGTTCACCAGACGATTTTTTGGGACTTGCGGCTGCCAAGGGTGCTAGCAGCGATGACCGTCGGCTCGGCTTTGGGATTGGCGGGGGCCTTGCTGCAGGGCATGTTGCGTAATGGCCTTGCCAGTCCGTTTCTATTGGGCATTTCGGCAGGAGCGGGCCTGATGTCGGTGCTCATTGTGGGTGTGGGCCTAGTGCAGATATGGGTGCCCTTGGGGGCATGGCTGGGAGCAGTGGTTACGACGCTGATGGTGTATCTCCTGGCTCGCACGGGCACGACGTTATCGGTAGAACGCTTAGTGCTGGGCGGCGTGGCGTTTAGTTCGTTTTTCGGAGCCATTCAGTCGCTGCTGTTGCTAATGTCTCCTGATGGCCAGATCCAAGCTGCCTTGAACTGGTTGATTGGTAGCCTCAACGGACGCGGATGGACAGAAGTGATCTGGGTTGGCCCAGGTATCTTGGTAGCTCTAGTCGCGGGCTGTTTGCTAGCACGCCAAGTAAATCTTTTGAGTCTGGGCGATGACCTGGCAACGGGATTAGGCACCTCTCTAGTGCGATCGCGCTGTTTGATTGGCGCTATTGCCACCCTCCTAGCTGCCAGTGCCGTAAGCATTGCTGGACTGATTGGATTCGTCGGACTGATCGTGCCCCATGGAGTGCGGTTGCTGGTCGGCACGGACTATCGCCTGGTGCTGCCGTTTTCCGCTCTGGGAGGAGCTTTTGTGCTGTCAGCAGCTGACTTAGTAGCCCGCTCAGTTCCAGTAGAACTCCCCGTAGGCGTAGTGACGGCTGTCCTGGGAGCCCCGGTTTTCATTTGGCTGCTGCACCGCCGTCGCGCCGGAGGAGGACTGTAAGATGCCGATCGCAACGCGTAATCTTGCTGGGGGCTATGGCGATCGCCCCATTGTGGAAACTGTCAACCTATCGCTTGAAGCGGGAGAGTGGCTGAGTTTGCTGGGGGCGAATGGCTCGGGTAAATCAACTCTGCTGCGTTTACTAAGCCGCATCCTCAAACCGCAGCAGGGCAAGGTGTTGTTGGATGGACGCGACATCCACACCCTATCCCCCACGGCGATGGCGCGTCGGCTGGCGCTGCTGCCTCAGCAACAGACCTTGCCGGCTGGACTCACGGTGCATCAGTTGGTCAGCCTGGGACGATCGCCGCATCAGCCCTGGTGGCAGTGGGAACTAGATGCGGTTGGACACCACAAGGTAGAAGCCGCACTACAGTGGACGGAGATTGAGCATTATCGCGATCGCCCGGTCACCGATCTCTCCGGGGGCGAACGGCAGCGGGCTTTTTTGGCCCTGGCTTTGGCGCAAGACCCCAAGGTGCTGCTGCTGGATGAGCCCACCACTTTTCTCGATTTGCACTATCAGCTCCAGTTACTGGAACTCCTCAAACGCCTGAATCGCCAGCAGAGCCTGTCGATCATCACGGTGCTGCATGACATTAACCTGGCTGCACGCTACAGCGATCGCCTCGCCCTTTTACGACAGGGACACTTATGGGCGATCGGCACGCCAGCGGCAATGCTCACCCCCACCCTTCTTAAAGAGGTTTTCGATATTGATGTGGCTATCCTCCGCACACCAGTAGGACTACAGATTTGTCCGATTGCGGCCTGCCGACCTGAGCGAGAGGAACCCACAACCAACTCATCCTAGCCGAGTAGGCTATCTACCCTTTTGATGTCACCGGTTGCGATACCTTACGGGCGCTGACAGACGATCTGGCCCAGCGGGTGGGTGCCGATCCTCAGCCATTGCGCGATCGCTACGATGCCTGTTTAGCCCAAGCGCCGGATACAGACTCTACAGCCCTCGTTCTGGTCAGTCGTCAACCCTTGCTGTCGCCCAACAAAAACAGCTGGGCTGGCGATTTTCTCACCCAATTCAATATCCAAAACATAACTGCCGAATTGCAAGGAGAAAGCCCCTTCGAAGGCTACATTACCCTTTCCGAAGAACAGGTTCTAACAACGAACCCTGACACGCTACTGGTGGTAGAAACGGGCGAAAACTTGCTCGAACAGCTCCAAGGCGACGCCTTCTGGGGCCAACTGCAAGCCACTCAAAACGAAGCGTTTCAAACTTTTGGTTACTTTGGTTTGGTGAACCCAGGCAGCATCGCTAGCATCGAAGCCACCTGCACCCAGCTATCTGAACTTTGAACTAGTGAAGGACTCTCATCGTTAACGCAGAATCCTATGACATTTGGTAGATCCAGCCCCTAGGGTAGTGGAGGGAATTTTTGACGCCAGCAGACTGAGCTCTATCTATTTTGTCCACAACACACGATAAAAATGGGATCAACCATCAGAAATCATGATTCCAAAGCTGTAGTCATTATTATCTAGTTAACGAGACACTCTGAGAGTAGAACTCTGTAAAG
>JBCBJE010000007.1:0-18532 GCA_038523735.1 Cyanobacteria bacterium J06626_18
GAAAAAAGTAATTACGCACTTCTTTAAGGATCTAATCGTCGCCGGAATCACTCAAAAGGCTATGGTAGATTGAGAGAATTACTGGAAATACAAACAACGTTCACTCAGCCACAAATCTTGAAACTTCTTGTTAGTATTTCCAGTAATTCTCTCAATCTACCATAGCCTTTTGAGTGATTCCGGCGACGATTAGATCCTTAAAGAAGTGCGTAATTACTTTTTTCTATCGTTCCTTTTCCTCTCAAACAAACGATATTTAATTGGCCCAGGGTACGGTGCCATAAGCCCAATTTCTACTGCCACAAGTAACCGATATTAATCTGCTTCTCATCAGAATCTTGCTTAAGGTTTAGGTTGCTATTACCGGAAACTTATGGGGACACATCATCCTTAGATCAGATGAGGTCAACAGTAAGACCTAACTCCAAGGAGGTTCCCATGAAACGCTTATTTTTGGCTAGTTTAACCGTTTTCCTGGCAGCTGCTGTCGCTGCACCTGCCGCGTTTGCCAATCAGACAGATAAATCTGATCTGACGGCAGATGCCAACGGTGATGGCAAAGTCACCTTGTCTGAACTGAGACGCCATAATCAGGACGCCCGTCAGAAGAATTAGGCTGTCTATTTTGTGTCACTTATTTTATGGCACGTGTTTTGTTGCCGTAACCCCCTTGCTAGCCGTCAGCCAAGGGGGTTTTCTTGCGAACAAGATCGCTCGCTTCTGCCATCTGTCCTCGCCGATATCTACAGAGCCATAAGCACCACACACGAACGGTCAGGAACCTCGTAAGTATTACCTTTCACAGCTTCCGTCGTACTATCAACGATATCTGCAGGAGCAGGGCGAGCTGTGTTGATGATGCGGTACCAGTGGCTATGGGGGTGGGGGTGAGGCAGCTCAAAGGTTAGAGGTTCCCAATAGGCATTCATGATTACATGTATTTCTTCTTCTACCGCTGGGTCATGGAGTGTGAACGCCAAGCTATGGGAGTGTGAAGACCAATCGGGCTCATAGAGTTTGACGCCATGCCAGATAATGTGGGGGGTATTCACAAATTGTTCGGCGACTTGCAGCCATCGTGTCTGCTGGAAAAGCCGTAAGTTTTGAACAAGATCGATAGTGTGCTGAGCAAACCGCCAAATTTCCTGATGTGCGCTGAGAGTTTCCCAGTCAAACCAGCTAAGGGTTGTGTTTTGGCAGTAGGCGTTGTTATTACCCTTTTGGGTTCGACACGCTTCATCTCCCATCAACAGCATAGGGGTACCTTGTGATACGAGCAGAATTGTGATCAAGTTTTTGATCTGCCGAATTCGGAGTGCTCTGATCGCAGGATCCTCACTAGAACCTTCGATGCCACAGTTCCAACTAAAATTGGCATCGCTACCATCCCGATTTTGCTCAGCATTAGCCTCGTTGTGCTTGCCGTTGTAAGACACGACATCGTGGAGTGTGAAGCCATCGTGGCAGGTGACAAAATTGATGCTGCGATTTGTTTCCCGATTGGGATCATCCACAAAAATGTCGGGGCTACCCAGAATGCGCGATGCTAAAAGACCTACTGTATCGTCATCACCTTTAACAAAGCGCCGCACGTCATCGCGGAAGGGGCCATTCCACTCGGCAAAGCGATCGCCAATAAACGACCCGACCTGATAAAGCCCTGCCGCATCCCAAGCCTCGGCAATGAGCTTTGTACGTGCCAGTACTGGATCCGATTCAATGGCCCAAATGATCGGCGCATCGTCTTGTGGTTTACCTTCCCCATCGCGCGACATGACTGAAGCCAAATCAAACCGAAACCCATCCACGTGCATTTCTGAAACCCAGTAGCGCAGGCAGTCGATGATAAAGCGACCAACTACGGTGTGGTGAGCTTTAACGGTGTTACCACAGCCACTGTAGTTTGCGTAATTGATCGGGTTTTCTTCGTCCAGGATGTAATAAGTCCGATTATCTAACCCGCGGAACGACAGCGTCGGGCCTCGATGGTCGCCCTCGGCTGTGTGGTTGAACACCACATCCAGGATTACCTCGATGTTGGCCTTATGCAAAGCCTTCACCATGTCGCGAAACTCGTCGACTGGCCCGCAGGGTTCCTGCCGAGAGCTGTAAGCTCTGTGAGGCGCAAAGAATGCGATCGTGCTGTAACCCCAGTAGTTACTAAGACCTAACGGTGCATCTCGTTCATCAAACTGATGGACGGGTAACAGTTCAACCGCCGTCACTCCCAACGACTTGAGATATGGAATTTTTTCGATGACGCCGGCGAAGGTCCCTCGCTTTGCCGATGATACGGCAGAACTTGGGTGCTGGGTAAACCCACCGACATGCATCTCATAGATGACGGTTCTAGAGTAAGGAATTTCTAAAGGGGTATCGCCTTCCCAGTCGTAAGTTTGAAGATCGACGACGACGTTACGCAAGGCGTAGGGTGAGTTTTCGCCAGGATGGCAGGCCGCTTGACGGTCATAATTCCCCTGACCGACGACTGCCCGTCCATAGGGATCGAGGAGGACCTTTGCCGGATCAAACCGATGTCCTTGCTGGGGGAGATTTGGCCCTGTTGCCCGATAGGCGTAGACCTGTCCAGCTTTGAGCCCGTAAACAAAAATGTGCCAGTAGTTGAAAGAGCGGTGATAGCGGGGGTCTAAATGAATCGTGTGTTCTGGATACGGTGCGCTTGGCGAGTTGTACAGCAGGAGGTCGATTCCTGTGGCGCTTTGGGAATAAACACAGAAATTGATGCCCCCTGCCGCAACCGTGGCACCAAGCGGGTAACTGTTGCCAGGCTTAATCGTTAGCTCCATCGAGCGCATCTTACCCAAACTCCAGGGGAGTGCCCGCTAATTTCTCACGCATTAGTGCAGAAGCTGCATTCATACCGTCCAAAGCAACTTGCCCATTCTCAATTAGCGCCGCCCCTATGGCATCAGCTTCTTCAAGAGAGATCTTGTCATCCGCCATGATCCACTTCATTGGCGATCGCAACCGCGCTAACGACTCAAGGTCATCGCCTACAACCTGAGCAGAATTTACAAATTCGGAAGTCATCACACAGCACCCAACAACGCTCAGTCGCTCTGCGTAGAATATTCCTGCATCATAGCCACAATTCGATTTTCTGAATCACTAGATATGAACGACTTAACTATTGACTTTTGGTAATCGGTGCTTCTACCCTTCCGCTCTCCTACCCCGGGCACACCGTAGACCAATTGTTGACATCGGCACGAGCATCGATAAGGTTAGATAACTCGCCGCGATAAGCCACTAGGCGGGCTCTTTCCAGCGATTCAGGTGGAACTAGCGTGACTAGTTCGTCTACCGTGACAGCAGCACAGGCCCAGTCACTCGCCTGAATGGATTGATCTAACGTCTGCTGCAAATCGGCAAAGCGCCGGCGCCGCTCAGCCTCGGCACGCTGTTGGGCAATGTAGGCTTCCATGTTCTCGATCGCGGCCAGCGCATAGCGATCACCCGGTCTTTCTTCCAGCGCCCGTTGAAAATTAATCAGTGCCGTCTGATAATCTTCAATTTCAGCCGCAGCGTAGCCCGCTAGCATGGCTTCGGTGTAGGCGTTAGGTGCCGGTGAGGTAATGGGCTGTTCAGTAGGTTCAGTGGTGCCAATATCGCCTCCGGACCCTGTCTCATCCCCGAAAACAACACCAGGAATGCCATCCGCGATCGCTGCCGGCTTCCAGGCGATACTGATTCCTATAGTTGTGACAATAACGAGCGCTAACGTGTTCTGAATATTAGGATTAAGGTGCAGGAATTGACGAGTCATGACAGTTACCAGAACTTGCGTACTTAGGATATCGAACTCTGTACCTTTCGAGACACTTCATCGCCAAAGTAACGAGTTATTTGCATGAAAACTACGCAAGAATTAGCCATGTGTCGTTCGATTGTCTGCGATTTCCCTTGCTCCGCGATCGCTCCCCCCGATTTTCAGCCCTATGGTCACTCAAACGTCTCAGCCTACTACTCAACCTCTAACTCCGCGCCTAGACGGAGACGTGCGAACGTATCCCTGGCATTGGCAGGGCCAACCCATCAGAGTTGCCTACGAAATTTTGGGGACAGGTGACCCGGTCTTACTCTTACCCGCTTTTAGTACCGTTTCGACCCGAGCTGAACTGAAGCAGCTTGCAAATCAGTTGAAGGCTCAATTCCAGGTGACGGCGCTGGATTGGCCGGGATTTGGCGACTCCGACCGAGGACCGTTGAACTATCAGCCAGCACTGTATCGGCAGTTTTTGACTAACTTTGTGGAGTCGGAGCTGGCTACGCCTACAGCAGTGCTTGCGGCTGGTCACGCGGCTGGCTATGTCGTTCAAGTAGCGTCTCAGCATCCCGGTTTCTGGTCAAAAATTGGGCTGATAGCCCCGACGTGGCGTGGACCTCTGGTGGTGATGGGAGCCCCGCAAGCGGTACGTGATGGGGTGCGGGAACTGGTGCGATCGCCGCTTCTGGGGCAGGTGCTCTATGGGCTCAATACTCGGCCGGACTTTCTCAAATGGATGTATCGCCGTCACGTTTTTGTCGATGACACTAAACTGACTGAGGACTATATTCAGCAGCGCTATCAGGGCACTCAGCAATCGGGGGCGCGCTATGCTCCGGCGGCGTTCGTCACCGGCAGCTTAGACCCGGCCCCAACGCGGGAAGCGTTGCTTGCTAACTTTGAGAACCTGTCGGTGCCGCTAATGGCAATTGTGGCAGACCAAGCGCCTCCAGGTTCTAAGGCAGAGATGGAAGCGATCGCAACTCTCCCCAATGTGCAACAAGCTCGGTATTCCGGCACATTGGGGATGGCAGAAGAATTTGGCACCGAGTTGGCTCCAATGCTTCTATCTTTTCTTCAAGAATGAAGCATGACTTAGCCTTCATGTTCGATCCCCTGGGCTCTTAATTGTTGCCTCAGTCGCTCTAACTGTGTTTCAGCTTGTTCGGCCCGCTGACGTTCCTGCAATGACAAAGCCACCTGAGGGTTTATCCCTAGGCGGCTCTTAATGGTTGATGTTAGTGCAGCAGCTCCAGAGCTGGTTCAGGCTGAATGAACCTATCCTGCATCAAGAGGCTATTCGTTTTCGACGGCGACTCGGAAAAACAGGAACGTTAGCACGCCACAAACCGCGGCATTTGCCACCAAGAAGATCTGAGCAGCACGACCCGGTCCAATCCACAGAATGTTCGGCGCACCAAAGGTAGCAACTGCCATGAACGCCGTCATCCCAATGGCGATACCCAAGGACAGCCACTTGAAGCTACGCTGACTGACCAGCAATGTCATAAGGCCGAACGGAACGAGCAAGCTAGCAAAGATCGGATTCAGGAGAGCCCCATTGCCAACTGACCCTATCTCTGGAATAGCGCTGCCAGCCAGACTCAGGGGCCATTGGGGAATCCCTGTGATGTAGACCGCCTTGAGCACGAATAGGCCAATGCTGCCCAGTACAATGCCCAACAAGAAGGTGAAGTTCCAGGGACTAAAGCCACTACCTCGAGGGACGATAAACCAGGTTATGACGGCGGCAACTGCCAGCTTCACTGCGATGCCAAACCAATCAAGGACACGCCAGTTAAAGCGAATCGGAAATGTGCCTTGAACTGCATGAGCCGCGTTGAGATAGCCGGCTCCGAAGTAGTTCTGCTTGTCGCCCTCAACTGGCTGAGCCGAAGCTTTCAGAACTTCCAACACTTGATCAGGGGCGAGATTGCGATTCTGCGACTTGATGAGGGCTGCCACGCCAGCTACGTGGGGCGAAGCCATGCTTGTGCCCTGGAAGTACTGGAACTGAAACTCACCTGGCGTTCTGGGATTAATTGTCTCTTGTAGAATGCCGTCCAGCTTGCTGGCTCTGGTCGCTCCGCCCGGTGCTGCAATATCGACCCCTTTACCGTAGTTGGAATAAGAAGTCTTCTGCTCATCCGGACCGATCGCAGAAACGCCAATCACGTTGTCGTACATGGCTGGGTAGGAAGCACTCGACAACCCTGAGTTACCAGCCGCTGCCACGATCACAACGCCTTTACTATGGGCGTAGTCAATCGCTTCACGCATGAGTTTGGATTCACCGCCGCCGCCCAGACTCATATTAATCACGTCGGCCCCGTTATCGGCTGCAAAGCGAATGGCTTCAGCAATGTCGGAAATGGTGCCAAAGCCAGCTCGGCTTAATACCTTTAGAGGCATCAGCTTAGCGCCGTAAGCAATACCCGCAACGCCATAGCCGTTGTTGGTGGACTGGGCAATAGTTCCGGCTACGTGAGTGCCGTGACCATTGTCGTCATCAGCTTTGGCGCGATCGTTCACAAAGTCGTAACCCGCCACCAGATCGGTTTTATTAAGATCAGGTCCTTTACTAATACCTGTGTCAATGACCGCGACTGTAACGCCCTTACCGTTAATACCTTTGCCCCAAGCGCCCTCAACCTCAATCTGACGGAGATTCCACTGCTTGTCGTAGTCAGGGTCGTTTACGGAAAAACCGCTCAGATGATAGATATAATTCGGCTCAATAAACTCAGTCTGAGCTGCCAAATCAGAACTTTGCAAATCCTGCAGCAATGCAGCGTTGCCGCGAACGACGTAAATATTGTCTGCTTCCGAGAATTCACTATTGAGCGTAGGGTTGAGATTGAAACGGCTACTCAGCAGTGATAAGGAGTCCGGTAGCTGAGAGAGTACCTCTTTGGTTTCACGAAAGTCCAGCACGATGGAGTCGAAGTTGCCTGTCATGGCAGCTGGCTCCGGTGCAGACGGGCTATCCTGAGCTCGACTAGGAGCCGGCGACAGGATATGGCCGAAGAGAAACGCTAAGATAATCCCAAAGAGGACGGCGATTAAAGGTTGACGCTTCATAGGACAATACTGGCGGTTTGGCCGTAGGAATAGAGTCTTCAAGGAAGCACAGCGGCTTCATATCTCTCACAGATGGCCCCAGTCTACTCGATAGAAATCTGAACTGGCATCGGGGAGCGTATCCAATGAGACGATTTATCATCATCCTGTCGGTTGTGTTGATGTTGACTACTGGCTGCACAGCACCTGTCAATGAGCAGTCAGCCGAAGCTACTGGATCCGAACTTATGCAAGAGGAGACCACTGCCATGCCTGGAGAAACGTTATCGGCTGAACTACAGCAAACGATTCTGCAAGCCGTTGGAGAACAACAAAACTTGTCGCCCGAAACGTTACAAATTGCTTCATCAGAGGCCGCTGACTGGCCGGATGCCTGCTTGGGGATCCCGACGCCTGATGTGATGTGTGCTCAGATGATTACGCCAGGTTGGGCGGTTGCGGTTACGGATGGCCAGCAGACCTGGCAATACCGTACTGATTTGGATGCAACGCAGGTCAAACTCGACACGACCCAGTAAGGGAGTGGATGAGTGGATGAGTAGAAGGGGCGAAGGGCTTCGGCGTGAGCTCAGCCGCGGGCGTAGCCTTCCCGGAGCGAATACAGTGGATGGGTGAGAGCTGTGATTTTTGCGTAACGCTCTAATGGCGAGTCAGGTTGGACAGATATGAGTCAAACTGTTGAGCGGGTTCGATGGACGGTTGATGATCTTGAGGTTTTGCCTCAAAGCGAAGGCACTCGCTACGAGCTGATTGATGGAGAACTGTTTGTAACGCGATCGCCCCATCGAAAGCATCAGCAGGCAGCTGGCAAGATCCACAAAGCGCTAGATGACTGGTCAGAATCCTCAGGTTTAGGCGAGGCGATTCCGGCTCCGGGAATTATTCCTTCGGATGCCGATAATGTGTTCCCTGATGTGGTGTGGATTAGTCAAAAACGGTTAGCACTGCTTGAGGATGAAGCAGGCCACCTAACGGGATTTCCGGAGCTGGTTGTCGAAGTGCTGTCATCGGGCGATGCGAATATTCGACGAGACCGCAAAGCTAAACTGAAACTGTATTCGGTGCAGGGAGTCCAGGAATATTGGATTGCTGATCGGTTTACCAAGCAGTTAGAGGTTTACCGTCGGCAAAACGCGAAGCTGACTCTGCAAGTAACGCTGTTGGAAGCTGACGAGGTTACATCGCCGCTACTGCCAGGATTTCGATGTTTAGTCAGGCGCTTCTTGGTGTAACCAATCGACTTATCTGTCCTTCGCTTGCTGTTCGCTCAGAACGAGATTACCAAGACGCCTCAAGATTTGTAGTACCGCCCGCAGTTCGTTGCCTGGATTGACTAGCGAAAACAGACGTGAGTAGGCATATCGAGGTTGTGGCTTGGGGACTAGCTTGAGAAATAGAAACAGGTTGCCATTGGTTACCAGGCCATAGCTGGGACAATCTGTATCGTGATTCTCGAGCATGTAAGACAGAACCTGTGGTACCGCGACCATCACATCGAACGTAGTGCGCTTAGACTCAATGACTAAAACCCATAAATGTCTATTCAAGACCAAGACATCATACGACCTCGAATAATCTCGTCTCTGTCTGGTACCTCGATGTCTACACCGGTCTCACCTTCGATTGAGTATGGCGATGCATAAAAACCGGCGAGATCTAAAAGGGGTGACAAAACCACCATCTTGACAGTATTTTCTAAGACCACTGAGCGCTCGAGTAGGGTTAGAAAATTAGATTTAACGCGATCAAGGGTCTGGCGCTCTGGTTCTGGCAAATCATCATGCCTTTGCCATTCGGGGAAAAATGCTGTGTCACTTTCAAATATTAGGCCGAATCGAGTTTTTAGAGCTCCAAGCGTGATTTGATTCGCCGCAATAACCTGCATCATCACTCCTTCCATCCAGTTTTCTGGAATATCGTCCCTGAGCTAACCATCTGCTGCCTGAGAATTTAAAGCTTTAGCAATGCCTGACAAATCTGGCGGAAGCGATCGCCGCGGGCTTCAAAGTTGGGATATTGATCAAAGCTAGCGCAGGCGGGGGATAACAGCACGGTCTTGGCAGACAGGCGGGGAGCAAGTTCAAGGCTGTGTTCAACGGCACGTTCCAGGGTCTCGACAATCTTGTAGCTGCTGTAGCCTAGGACCTCCAGCCGTTCAGCAAACGTATTGGCGGCATCACCAATCAACAACACATAAACCGCCTTGTTCTGAATGGCCTGCAGCCAACTACTATCATCCCCTTCTTTAGCTTCACCGCCTGCGATGAGTACTGTAGGTCCTTCTACTGCCCGTAGTCCGACTTCCGCTGCATCGTAGTTGGTGGCTTTGCTGTCGTTAATGTAGCGGATGTCTTGCCAAGTACCCACGAGTTCTAAGCGATGGGGCACACCAGGAAATTTAGTCACGCCTTGGGCGATCGCCTCTCCTTCAATGCCTGCTAAATGCGCCGCTGCCACCGCCATGAGCAGGTTCTGCTGATTATGAGCCCCCACCATCCGGAGTGCCTTGGCTGCCACAATTGCCGTGCCTCCTGCCATGACCCAGCCCTTTTCGATATAAACCAGGGGGTGAAGGGGAGCGATCGCATCTCTTCCATGGACACTCGTCCAGTGAGCATTGGGAAACAGGGCTGGCGCATTCGCCTTGAGGTACGGATCATCGCCATTAAAAACGGCTTGTTCAGAGCGATGAAGCAGTTCTGCTTTGATGGTGAAGTAATTCTGCAGTGTTTTGTGGCGAGCCAGATGGTCAGTGGTAAAGGTTGTCCACAGACCAATTTGGGGAGTCAAGGTAGACGACGCTTCAATTTGGTAGCTGCTGAGTTCAGCAATGACCCAGTCGGGTACATCCGTTTCCATCGCGAGGTCGCAGACTGCGTAGCCAATGTTGCCGCAGGTCGGCGCATGGAGTCCTGCAGCCTGGAAGATTGCTGCGGTCAGCGCCGTCGTGGTGGTTTTCCCGTTTGTGCCGGTAATCCCGACCCAGGGGCGATCGCTGAGGCTTCGCCAAGCCAACTCCGTTTCACCAATGACCTCTGTTCCCTGTTCCCGCGCTTCAACCAAGGCTGGAATATCCCAAGGAACGCCGGGACTCACCACGACCAAGTTCGTAGCTTCATCCGCCGTGAAGCTATGCCCCAATCGCACGGTCACCCCTTTATCCTTAAGCTGCGGAATGGCTTCTGAGAGTAAGGGGGCGGTTGTACGATCGCTCAGGACGACTTCCCACCCTTCGTTTACCAATAGCAGCGCGGCTGCAATTCCCGATTTTCCCAGGCCAATGACGTGAGCGTTCTTCTGCATCCCTGATTTCGGCAACTCTCCCTAACCCTTAACGATCGCGCCAAAGTCGGCAAGGACTCGCGCATGATTCCGCAAGAGACCCAGTAGGTTTAGTCGATTTTGCTTCACCGCCGGATCTTTGTCCATCACCAAAACACTTTCAGGACCGTCGAAGAAACGACTGACAACAGGGGCTGCTGCCTCGAGACCAATGACCAGCTTGCGATAGTTGCGATCGCTCTGGGCGGCTTTCGTTTCGGGTAGGAGTGACTGCAGAGCTTCCAAGAATGCTCGTTCCGATGGTTGCTGAAAACGATCTGAATCAATCACAGTAGCTGGATCAAGGGTTGCGGTATCTAACTCGCCTTGAGCAGCTAAGCGAGAGGCTCGATTCACGGTCTCATAAATGCTGTTCAGCGTACCGTCCTGGCGAATTTGTTGCAGGAAGGTGGCGCGATCGCGTACGTCTAGCAAATCAGTGAGTGCCCGCTGCGTGTAAGCCAGGTCGTTTTCGCCCAAAACTGCATTCACCAAGTCGTAGTCGATGCCCAATTCATCCTGGAGTAGAGTTTGGACACGTTGCAAAAAGAACTCTTGGAGCTGCGATCGCAGAGGCTCAGCGCTTTCTACCGACAGATCAGGATTTTGGACAAAGGCATCCACAACTTGGTCAAGCAGCGCGTGCAGGTTGATGCCTAAGCTTGCGTCCCAAGTAATCGTGATAATTGCGTTGGCAGCTCGCCGCAGCGCAAAGGGATCGGAAGACCCCGAGGGCAGCATTCCCAGGCTGAAAATGCTGACCAGCGTGTCGAATCGATCCGCCAGGCCTAACGCCTGACCGATGAGGGTTTGAGGCAACGTATCGCCTGCGCCCCGGGGAAGATAGTGCTCGGCGATCGCGACGGCGACTGCTTCCGATTCGCCACTGTGGCGGGCATACTTTGCGCCCATCACACCCTGCAGTTCAGGAAACTCGCCTACCATCTGAGTCACCAAATCGGCCTTACACAGATAGGCCGCGCGGTTTAGATATTGGCGATCATCGGCACTCAAATCGAGCTGGGTGGCAATCAAATCAGCGATCGCAGCAATGCGGTTTACCTTAGCCCCCATAGAGCCGAGCCGTTCTTCAAACGTAACCGTGTCTAGCTTTGAGACGAAGGTCTCAAAGGGCACCGATCGGTCCGCATCAAAGAAGAATTTGCCATCCGACAACCGGGCTCGGATCACTCGACCGTTTCCCTCAGCAATGAGTGCTGACTTTTGAGGATCCCCATTGGAGACTGTGACGAAGTGAGGTAATAGCTTGCTCGGATCAGCCGCATTGAGGATGGGGAAATAGCGCTGATGGCTTTCCATTTCCATGATGGCGACTTCGGTTGGCAGTTCTAAAAATTCTGTTTCAAATTGTCCTACAACCGCCGTCGGCCACTCCACCAAATTGGCGACTTCGCTCAGAAGGCCGTCATCAATTTTGGCGGTTCCCCCTGTTGACTGGGCAGCCTTCTCTACCTGCTCACGAATCACGTCCTGACGATGCTGAACATCGACATCCACAAAGGCATCTTGCAGCAATTGCGGATACTCATCTGCCTGCTTGATCGATAAAGAACCGGGATGCAATACGCGGTGACCGTAGGAGCCGCGATCGCTCTCGCATCGCTCCGAACCGTTCTCTAATGTCAAGGGAATCAGCTCGTCATCCAGCAGCGTAACCAGCCAGCGAATGGGCCGTGGAAATTTCAGGTCGCCGTCACCCCAGCGCATAAACCGCTTGCCCTCGAGACCCAAAATCCACTGCGGCACCCACTCCTGCAGCAGTTCGGTTGCGGGACGCCCAGGAATCTTGTGCTGAACGTATACAAACTCGCCCTTATCCGTTTCCCGAATTTCGAGATCCTCGACTGTGACGCCTTTGGAGCGGGCAAAACCTGCTGCTGCCTTGGTAGGCTTGCCGTCTCGGAACGCGGCTTGTGCGGGCGGCCCCTTGGCCTCTTCTTCCCGGTCTGGCTGCCGCTCAGGCAGATCGGTTAACAGTAGTGCTAGTCTTCGCGGCGTCCCATAATACTCAATCGCAGTAGGCGTCAAAAAAGCCTCTGCCAGGTCAGTAGGGATGCGATCGCGCCACTGAGCCAAGGCTTCCTCGACAAAGCTGGCAGGCAGTTCTTCAGTGCCCACTTCTAGTAAAAACGTCGCCATAATCTCGATTTATTGAAATATATCGGTTCCTGATTATCCGTTGTTGGTTTTGGGTTGAGAGTTGATGGCTCGTGGTTGAGCGTTGATGGTTGGTTGCAAAGCCCTACGAACCACTCACTATGCACTGTGAGCCACTCACCACAAACCAATAACCAATTTTTAACCTTTCCCCCAAATCCCTGCCTAGTGTATCGCGATGGTGAATGGAGACCCTAACGACGTCCAATCAGGTAATAAGTCGCCATGGGGCCTCGGCCTTTGATCAGGGCTTCCTGAGCGGGTTCAAAAATAAAGGTATTCTTCAGACGTTGGTAGGTGGCCTGGGTGACCTGAATTTTGCCGGGAGTGCCGTGTGACTCCATGCGGCTAGCAACGTTGACAGTGTCGCCCCAGAGGTCATAGCTGAACTTTTTGATGCCGATGACACCGGCGACGACCGCTCCGGTGTTAATGCCAGTGCGGATTTGTAGCGTTTCACCCTGCAGACCCCGGAATTGTTGGATAACCGTTTGCATTTCGAGGGCCATATCGGCGATCGCGGCTGCATGGTCGGGTCGCGAAACTGGAACACCGCCCACCACCATGTAAGCATCCCCAATGGTTTTGATTTTTTCGAGTTGGTATTTCTCAACGAGGCGATCAAAGGCAGAAAAGATTTGGTTGAGTAGATTGACGAGTTCTAAGGGTTGAACTTGAGCCGCAAGGGGTGTGAAGTTCACGATATCGGCAAACATGACCGTTGTCTCATCGAACCGCTGGGCGAGGGATCCCTGAAACTGCTTGAGCTGATTCACAATCGCCGCTGGCAAAATATTTCGTAATAACTGATCAGACTTTTGTTGCTCTTGTCGAAGCGCACTTTCTGCCTGCTGACGTTCCTGAATTTCGCGTTCGAGCTGGACGTTTTTTTCTTGAAGCTTGACAGATTGCTGATGTAGCGTCTTTTGTAAGGTTGCCAGCAAAGGCGAGGCTCCCCGCTGTGGTAACGATCTGTTCGATTGACGTCGCATCTGCTGCAGGGCATTTCCTTGCGAAATGTGTAGCCTAACCCTAGCTATCAACTCTTCATCCCAGTAGGGCTTAGGGATAAAATCAACTCCGCCTACTTCAAATGCTTTGAGTCGGTCAGGCTTACAACTGCTGTTGCCGATAAACAGCACAGGAATGTGGCGCGTCCTCGGCGTCTGTTTGAGTTGACGACACAAATCAAACCCACTTGAGTCGGCTAACTGCACCTCTGTCAGAATCAAGCTGGGACATCCTTGTTGGAGCAGTACCAAGGCCTCCCTTGCCGTACCAGCCGTTTGAACCGCATAGCCTTGAGCGGCTAAGGGGTCCACGAGCTGTACAGCATCATCTGGATCCACAATCAAAATACTGCTAAAACCCCTACCTGTCACAGGATGAAAATCATTTGTATGGGTGGCATCCACTAACTGATAGCGTTTGGAATAAGTGTGAGTACCTTTAGGCATCGCTGATGAATGTTCTCGCAGCTGCCTGAGTGGGCATACAGGCATAGATGCTTTTGGGATCATCATAATCACTCTTCGTAAGTTGCCTCCTCTTATCCGGTAAGGTCTCTAGCTCTGGTTGACACCGTGTTTTGCTAGTAAGCAGATGCTTCCCTTAGTTATGAATCACTGCGCCGTTCAGGGCTTCCAATACTTTCGGTATTTAACTAATATTTGCCAAAAGCTCAGTATCTTCACTAAAAACTGGAATTGTCCGAATTTAAGAACGATTAACCTGTAGGGGGAAATAATTAGATATTGGTTCCGTAGTTTGTATGTTATTTACTTCAAATTTGCTCGTTCACTGGCGACAAATTCGCTGGTACGTTCTCCTCTTGACTAGCTTTTTTGCGGCTTTGAGCCTTTCTTTTGGTCCTGTGAATGCTCAAACTGACGAGGATACTTTCTGTATTGTTCAGTCTGATCCCCTCTCCAATCCAATTCAAGGACGCAGCTATGGTGACCCACATATCAATACCTTCGACGAGCTGCATTACAGCTTTCAAACAGTAGGCGAGTTTGTGCTCACCAAAGCTCAAGCAGGTAGTTTCGAAGTGCAGACCCGTCAGCAACCTGTGGCGAGTTTCAATAACCTATCGCTAAATTCTGCGGTAGCCATGCGGGTTTGCGGGCATCGAGTCGCTGTCTATGCTCAAGACGTTCCTGACAATAGCTCTACTGTGATTTGGCTAGACGGTATACCGACCCCGCTAACAAACACTACCCCGTTACCGGGTGGAGGCGAGGTGCAAAGACTTAGCGATCGCGAATATGCCGTTCTTTGGCCCAGTGGCGATCAGGTTTTGGTTCGCTTCATTGATGTCGGCAACGAGCGCTTCCTGAATATCATGCCAACGCTCAGCCGCACCCACTCAGGAACGCTTACGGGCTTGCTTGGTAACTTCAATGGCAACTCTGGCGACGACCTCATGAGCCGCGAGGGTAGCGTTGTCCCTCCGGAGTCTTCCTACAGCATTGCCACCGCTGCTCTGGATCGAGCACTGCCTGCGGTCATTCCAGTCCGGGAAGTGGAAGACGCCTACTTTGATACGCTCTATCGTCAGTTTGGCGATAGCTGGCGCATCACTCAAACTGAGTCTCTATTTGACTATGGTCCTGGCCAATCAACTGAAACCTTCACTGATCGCAGCTTCCCGCGCGAGTTTGTAACCTTGAACGCGGTTGCACCAGCTCGTATAGAAGCTGCTCTCGATACCTGTCAAAACGCAGGCGTAGAGGAAGCCCTACTCGATGGTTGTGTGTTCGATGTGGCAGCAACGGGCGAGCCCGACTTTGCCACTGCTGCCGCTAACGCGATCGCTAGAGCCGCTGTCCGCGAACTAACTGATCGCGTCATCGATGAAGTAACCGATGACATTCCCAACATTCCGATTCCAGGGTTGCCGTTTTAGGTGAGGAGTAGAGAGTAGAGGGTGGGGAGTGGTGAGAAATCAGGATGAAGGGTGAAGGGGCAAACGGTAAGGAGATTGGTTGTTAGTGGGTGCTTGATCACTGGTAATGGTTACTCGGTAGTTAGTTAACCGGTTTTCCCACTACCCACTACCCAACTCAATAACTATCCTCACTATCCACCGTCCGGAGGGCTAGCAGGTGATCAGCTTCATCCAAACGACGAGCGATCGCTTGCCGCCATTCCAGGCTGATGTGTAAGTCAGATAGCACTGCGATCGCTTGCTGTCGATAGGCAGCACTTTCTACAGTGTCGCCCTCATCAATGTGCCGCAGTTTTTCGTAAACCTCTTCTGGCGAAAGCTTAACCATAATGACCTGCCTCATGGGGAGTGCCGATGACTTCACCCTGTATAGACTCCCTCATTCTTGGTTAGTTTCCAGTGGGCCACACTTTTGGAACATGAACTGTCATGGTGTTGCACAAACCGTCTCAGTTCTTCAAATTTCTTGCTAAAGGCTTGAAGCAAGTTAGTATGGCGTGCTGCATCAGAGGCGATGGTGTACACTGCCATGGCGACGGAAGGCTCTTGCGAATTGGATTCTGTTCTCTTTATTATTCAGACCTGCTGAGGGGGCATTTTGGGGTGAAATTCCTCAAAAATTGCTGGATGTAACCGATCCCCGTATAATCCATCCAGCGGTTGATCCCGATAAAAAACTTAAGAATCCATCATTGGTTTCCCAAGTAAGCAATGCGATTTCGACTTCCTCGTCCTTACACCATTTTGATTACTCGTAGTGGCGAGCCACCAACCTCTATCACCTTTCGGCCCTTGCCTCTTATCGTCTTGGGGCTTGCCTTGGGGGCGATTCCGGTCATTTGGGTTACGAAACTGATCGCTAAAAATGTGGAGTTGGCACGTCGGAATGAAGACCTCACCGAAACTGCGGGAGAAGTCTTATTGGAGCTAGAAAGCCTCGATAAAGAAATTGAGAATTTGGAAGAACGCGCAGGGTTATCGGAAGAAGAAGAGGCGTCTTCTCAGTCGCAGGCTGGACAATCTCAGGGCGGACCGGGTTTCATGGTGCCTGCCGAAGATTTGTTCAATCTGGCGAAAGCTCGCATGCCTAGGTTGAACGCCCACATAAATGGCAGTGTTCGACCAGCTCTTGAGCAAACCTTAGCGGAGGAAGAAGCCCGAGCCGTGGCCTTTCCAGATGCTAAACCACTTGAAGGCAAGCTAGAAATCTCCTCTGAATTTGGCTTACGCCCTAACCCCTTTGGCGGTGGTAGACCCGAAGTCCACAGCGGTATCGACTTTCGAGGCCCCATCGGGACACCTGTACACGCAACGGCTGAGGGCGTTGTGGTTACAGCTCAGTATTCTGGAGGCTACGGCAATTACATCGTGATTAAGCACGGTTATGGGCATGACACACTATATGCTCATCTGTCAGCTATCAAGGTGCGAGTGGGCGATCGCGTTAAAAGAGGCACTCTCATCGGAGCCTTAGGTAATACTGGCCGCTCTTCAGGCCCTCACCTTCATTACGAAATCCATCGCAACGGACAACCCATCAATCCGCGTGATTATTTGGAGTTGGAGGATGCACTGTAGGGAACAGGGAACAAGGAACAGGGCGTTATTTGTTGGTGGATGGTGGATTGGTAAGCAGTAATTGGTAATCGTCAGTTGCTCAGGAGCCAGAAGCCAAGAGTCAGTAGGCAAAATCCAAAATCACCCCCCTTCCTTCGCGCCCTTCTCTCCACATCTCCCCCTCCCTGTTGCCCTTTGCCCCTTAGCATTTGCCCCTTTCCCCTTACTCCATCACCCCTTTACTCCATCGCTCATTACCCATCCACCCTCCTACTCATCTATTCCCTCCATCCCATCTGCCAATCTGTACTAGGATGAAAAAGCACTTTGCAGCAAGCTTCTATGGGTAATACGTTCGGCCATCTATTTCGCATCACGACGTTTGGAGAATCCCATGGCGGGGCGGTTGGTGTCGTAATTGATGGGTGTCCGCCCCAAATCGAGATTTCAGCAGAGGAAATTCAGATCGAGCTGGACCGGCGGCGACCAGGGCAGAGCAAAATTACGACGCCGCGGAAAGAGGCTGATCGCTGCGAGATCGTCTCAGGCGTTTTTCAAGGAAAAACGCTGGGAACTCCCATCTCTATTCTGGTGCGAAACAAAGATACGCGGCCCCAAGACTACAGTGAGATGGCGACAACGTATCGTCCCTCCCATGCGGATGCAACCTACGACAGCAAGTACGGCATCCGGAACTATCAGGGGGGAGGCCGTTCTTCGGCCCGTGAAACCATTGGGCGTGTAGCGGCAGGGGCGATCGCGAAAAAGATTCTCAAGCAATATTCCGGTGTCGATATTGTGGGTTACGTGAAGCGGATTCAGGATATTGAGGGCAGTGTTGATCCAGATCAAGTCACCCTGGAGCACATCGAAAGTAATATCGTCCGCTGCCCCGATGCCGAAGCTGCCCAGCGCATGATTGACCGGGTTGAACAAATCCGCGATCAGGGTGATTCTATCGGTGGTGTGGTTGAATGCGTTGCCCGCCGAGTTCCCAAAGGGCTGGGTTCTCCCGTGTTTGACAAGCTCGAAGCTGATCTCGCCAAAGGCGTCATGTCACTACCGGCGAGCAAAGGATTTGAAATTGGCTCAGGCTTCGCTGGGACACTATTGGCTGGCAGCCAGCATAACGACGAATTCTACACCGACGAATCTGGCAACTGGCGCACTCGCACCAACCGCTCCGGAGGTACGCAAGGTGGCATTACTAACGGCGAAAATATCGTCATCCGGGTGGCGTTCAAACCCACTGCAACGATTCGGAAAGAGCAGAACACGGTAACCAATTCAGGCGAAGAAACAATATTGGCTGCTAGGGGCCGCCATGATCCCTGCGTTTTGCCAAGGGCTGTGCCGATGGTTGAAGCCATGGTTGCTCTAGTTCTGTGCGATCACCTCCTGCGGCATCACGGGCAGTGCGAACTATTCGAGTGATTTTGATGGTTTACATTCTTGAAGATATGTAGACTATTGGAGGCTGTTCCACTAGCTACTAATACAGTTTGCGAGGAAGCTATACCAACATTGCTATTGGTCGCGGATCTATTTGCAAAGAATTTGTCCGTGAGTTTTGTCACAAGCTAATTAAAGCTCTGACGCTCCGTAAGTCGTATCTAGCCTATTGATAGGCACTCATTCCTGAGTCTTGTAAAGTTGGA